>JBDKJZ010000060.1:0-15997 GCA_039796375.1 Pseudomonadota bacterium | reverse complement strand
TCAGTCTCGATGGACTGCACTTCATTGAATGCGTCGCCGTCCCATGCGTAGACGGTGGTGTCCGAAAGGAAGGTGGCGCGGCTGTCGTCATAGTGGTTTGCAACGACTAGGTGCACGACGCCATCCACTTCAAAGCTGGTGATGTCGCTTGCTTTCTTCGAGGGTAGCTCATGCCTCTTGGTAAAGAACAAAGGTTCAAATTCTGGGCCGGCGTCAGCGGAAGCGTCGCCGCCGAAGGCAGGGCCGGCGTCAGCGGAAGCGTCGCCGCCGAAGGCAGGGACCGCCGTGGGTGATGTTGGGGGCGGCGCCGGGTGCCCAATTTCAAGAGCACTGCCGGAATCATGTGGGCCCGAGTCCCCGTCGCGCTTATCCGGCAGAATGGTCGCTGTGGCGTCAGTCCGCGCTGGTTCAGCGTCGCTCTCGCTGGCCTGGGGACCCGCTTCAATCTGGGGGCTGACCCGCGTAGTTCTGCTGAGCGTGTCATGGCACCCAGCGAACAATGCCAACGCCGCGGATACGCCGATGACCATGAGACTCAACTTAAGCATTCGCGGCAGAACCTAGGGCATCGTGAAGATTAGTCACCATAGTTTTCGGATGGCTGTTTGGTGAAAAGTTCATCATTGGCCAACCGGTCAGCTGCGCCACGCCGCAAGCACCACCATTCAGCTTTGCACTGTCGCATTGTTGCACTGGTCAACGAAAGTTCCCTGTGCCCAAACCAAGGTGAAGACCGGGGCAAGGGCTGCGTTCGGAAACAGACTTGGCCAATGCAACTGGTAGCTAAACAGTCGCCTAACCAGAAACGCCTGCGGCGGCGATTGATGTCGCCGCCGCAGGTTTCTAGTTGGGGCCTTGCCGTTGTCAGTTTGAGCAGTGAACGCCGGCTACTCCTCGGACGCAGATTTCCGCAATCCCGTCGTTGTCGATATTCGCGACCCGAAGGGTTCGGTAGTACTCGGGTTTGTTCCAGCCGCCAGCGTCGCTGAAAGTGTCGGAGACGAGCCGATAGTTGGCGAAAGAAGTGCCGGTAGACGTCGCGCACCAGACTCCACCCGCTCCGCGCCCGCAGAGGTCCGCTCGGCCATCGCTGTTGAGGTCCCGCACTGTCAACGTGCGGTAGTATTCGACCTTGTTCCAGCCGCCAGCGTCGCTGAACTTAGCATTCCACACGGTTTGAGCAGAGAAAGTTGTGCCGGTCGAGGTGGCACAAATGAAACCGTCGTCGCGCCGCGCGCAGAGATCTTGGCGGCCGTCGGCATTCACGTCTGCGAACTGCATTGTCCGATAGTTGGCCTCATCGCCCCAGCCGTTCGCGTTGGAGAATGACGTTGCCCAGTTCGTGGCTGCGCCGAAAGTCGTTCCGGTGGATAGCGCACACCACACTCCGTTAGTTGCACGGCCGCAGACGTCGGCGCGGGTGTCGCTGTTCAAGTCAGGGAAGGTGATCGTCGAATAGTGGGCTTCCAGGTTCCACCCGGCCGCGTCGGAGAACGTGCCACTCCACAGGGTCGTAGCGTTGAAGCTGGACCCGGTCGAGGTGGCACACACAATGCCGTTGATACCGCGGCCGCAGACGTCAGGCTTCCCGTCGCCGTTGAGATCAGGGAACTGGATCGTCGAGGAATACTGCGCAGGTTTCCAGCCGCCGGCGTCGCTAAAGCCGTTGTGCAGCTCCTGAGCCGCGTTGAACGCGCTGCCGGTAGAGGTAGCACAGACGATGCCGTTACTGTTACGACCGCAGACGTCGGCGCGGCCATCAGCGTTGAGGTCAGGGAACCTCAGGCTTCGATAGTAGTCAGCATCGCTCCAGCCGTTTGCGTCACTGAACGTGGCTGACCAGACTGAGCTGGCATTGAAAGCGGAACCACTCGAGGTAGCGCAGCGCATGCCGTCAGTCGCCCGCCCGCAGACGTCGGCGCGGCTGTCGTTGTTGACGTCTGGAAAAGCCATCGTCAAGTACGACTTTTCGAGATTCCATGACGCAGCGTCAGAAAAACCTGAACCCCAGAGTGTAGCCGGGCTGTTCATGACCCCGTACGCCCAGTCTCGGATCGTCGTGACAGGAGTGTCCTGTGCGCTGGATAGATCCGTGAATGCAGTTCGATGAATGCCAACCAGTTGGTTTGTTCGGAAGCTACCGCCGCCGGAATCCCCAGGAAGGATGATTTGGTTAGTAGAACTCTTGAGGAGGTTCAGTGTGCCTGAGGTAGCGCTGTTCGCCTTTAGAGTTGCAGTCCTGAGGGTCCGGGATAAGTCGTTTAGCATGCACATATTCCAAGGAATATCACCACCAGTGACGCAAAATTCGCCGCCGGTGCAATCCGAGTTTTTGGTGCATGAAGCACCGGCATCAACGGCGCCGTATCCAAACACAGCGTGGTTCTGGTTGACGAGAGATGCCGTCGTTCCTTCGTGTAGCTGAATTCGTGGAATGTCGAGAATGGGCGTTGATAACCGGGCTACAGTGACATCGATAGTTGGGTGGTTCGTTACGCTGCTGATGGTTCGAGTGACGCTTGTCGGTGACCGCTTGCTGGTGACCGTGCTTCCCACAACGACGCCGCAGTGTTTGGCAGTCAAGATCCACTCATTGTCGTAGACGGTAGCCGAACAGTTTCCGAGGTTTACAGACGCCTTTGCTGGGGCGGTTCCGCCGTTTGCTCCAAACGGATCCTGTACATTTCCGAAGCGAATCTCTTGCTCGATCTCAGTAAACTCAGAGTTGACGGAGTCGTCGTAAGCGCCGCAGGCTGCGATGCCTCCCATGGGTGCAAGGAGCGCGGTGGTAACAATAAATGAATTCAAGTGACGCATATGTTTCTCGTTTCTCGTTTTTCGTTTCTGATGGATGCGCGTCGAGCGCATGCGGAGAGGTAGTTGAGTTGCTCTCGGACAGTTGGTGTGAACATTGTCTATCTTGTGGTGGTTGTCTTGGTCAATGTGTCTGATGCGATTTCAGTCGGTGAAACAAGGTCATGATGTGAAACGGGTGAGATCGGTGAAACGGGTGAGATCGGTGAAACGGGTGAGATCGGTGAAACGGGTGAGATCGGTGAAACGGGTGAGATCTATAGTCTAGGTTAGTGGTGCGGGGCAGGGGGGTGATGTCGTCAGTAAACGGAAAGAAGTGAGCTGACGCAGCGACGGGTGGTGCGCTGTGCGAGTATCTCTCATGTATGCGGATTAATTGCGCGGTCACGACCCGTTCGAGTAGCCGGCGGCGGTCATTCGGAGTGACAAGGTGGCTCACCCAATATGCCGCTGAGTGGTTACCGTGGAACTGTCGAGCAATCCTCACACGACTTGACCTATGCTGAGCCCGAAACGCTGACCGACGCCGCGACCGCTAACTCCAAGGTGCTTAGTGAGAGTCCTCGTCGACGTTTTCGGTCCGCGTAGAATTTCATTCTTGCGGCGAAGCGCCCAACGCGGCGCACGGCGCAGGTGCGCCGTCGGAAATCCGAGCCTGCCGCCTAGCCCCGTCGCGGTAGCAGTCGAGGGACGACCACGCGGCGGTCGGGGTCGGGGCCAAGCCTGCGTTCACGCAGTTCCGCTATTGGGCACGCACGCATGCCGGAAGGACTTGCACTGGGGATAGCATTGCGCGGCGCCGCGGCTCGACCGAACAGCGCGTTGGAGGTGCAGTTCTCACCGCGATTGAGATTGCGACGCTTGCGTTAGTGAGCGGAAATTGTCCGCTGGAGCTATTGGCGGCAATGGTGCTGCTTGGGAGTGTTGTTCATCCGGCCAGGGTTCCCGTGACCCAGACTTGAGGCTAGCAGCGCGGGTCTGCAGCTCTCTTCGAGACCAGCGCTGGTGCTCAGCGGCGCGGAGGAGCGCTAGTCGATGCACTGGGTCGACTCCTAGCAATGCGCTGAGGTGGCCGACCCGCAAATGGCGGCAATGGGCTATTTCGGGGTCACGACAATTCCACCGGTAGATCGCCAAGGCGCGCCACAATGTGGACATCGGGACGGGGAGCCTCATTTGGCGCGCCAGGCCTTTAAGCGAAACCGCGGACGGGTCCGCCGCGTTGCGGCTGCTATCCAGCAGGCGCTGGATCTGCTCTCCGAGCTCGATCGCGTGCCGAAGTGTACTGCAAGGGTAGGACGCGGTGGCACGGTGCGAGTAAACCGGTGGTGCTAGAAGGAAGTTCTCGCTGGGCGGCGACTCAAAGGCGGGCTGAAACATGATTTTGTCTCCAGAGGCGGGTACAGGGTGTGGAAGGCGTCGACCCTGCTTGGAGCAAGACCCGCGCCAGGAAGCGCCCCGCGGATTCACCTGGCCCGCGAAGCGTTTTTGGCAGACGTCAGTTCGACTCTGCCAAGCTGTGTAAGGATTCCCAGGCGCCTTGAGTACAGAGATCGGTGTCTCCCCGAAGACCAGGTCGGCAGACGGTGCGCGAGGATTGCGGTGTCGAAATCGGCCAAAGCGTACAAGCTGGACAAGGTAAGCGGACAAAGCGCACCCACGTGCCCAGCGTCTGCCGACAAGAGACGGAATTGCCTGGGCGGAGCTTGGCTCAGTGATTGCTAAGGCGCGGTAGTCGCGACGGCGCGACCACTAAACCCAAGGACCGCAAGTGAGCCTACGAGAGCCAAGTCATGCACTGTCGCAACCACCCGACGACTCCTACTCAGCGGCCCACCAGTCGCCACTGCTGCGTCGGCTTCACGACCGACATTCGCTTGCAGAGACGATCCGACTGGGGTGCTGGGTCCAGCAAGAATTCCTGGCAGCCCGCGGCGTGGGTGCCACTTCCTTTCGCGCGTTCGTGCGTCAAAGCAACATCTCCGCTCCGGTGTCCTCCTCTTGGCGGGCCATAGCGATTTGGCAACTCAGTCAAAAGTTCCCTGAGATCATTCACTGCCGTCACCTTGGCGTCGCCCACTTCGGCGTAATCCTAAGCGTCCCTGAGCCGTTTCAACTCCAACTGATTCGGCAAGCCGAATACCACCGTTGGTCTCGGAGTCGGCTGGTCACGGAAATTTCGTCTCTGAGAACTCGCCAGTCTGAGTCGCGGTGCTTTGACCCTGAACAACGTCTCGGTGAGGACTTTTGCGGATTTCACCCGGCATCGTCGCTCAGCGTTCCAGCGACGGAGACTCGCCTTGCCGGGTAGGGTAGGCCGCGGCTCTCATGGCGTTGCAGATCGGTCGCTTCCGCGACTAGACTCGCGGAGTGTCGCGGGATTCGGAAGCACAGTTGACTCAGACTGAGGCAGATGGGCCTACGGCTTCTTCTGCTAGACTGCGCCTCGGAATCGTCTGGGTTTGGCCCGAACGGCGTCTCGATTGGATTGTCGACGGCGCCATTCTGGGGCGCGATCCAGCGTGTGCCATCCCACTACCCAGTTCGGAGGTGTCTCGCCAGCACGCCCAGCTGACCCGGGAGGGAAGGCTTTGGCTCATCCGGGACCTTGGCAGCAAGAACGGGTGTTCGATCAACGGCCAAAAGCAGTCAATTGCTCACTTGGAAGAGCAGTGGGTCATCAGGCTAGGCGAGTGGGTGGGTGTTGTATGTGAACTGCCGCACGACGCTGCCGAAAGACCCCTCTTCGAGCAAATTCGGCCTGGGTTCCTGCTTGGGGCGCGAACGGCAATGTTATGCCGGGAAGCGCAGCGGGCGGCCCAGCGGGATATCCCCATCTTGGTACAAGGCGAAACTGGCACGGGAAAAGAGCTAGCTGCCGAGATGATACACGCGTGGAGCGGACGTTCAGGAGCACTGG
Source organism: Pseudomonadota bacterium (assembly GCA_039796375.1). GTDB lineage: Bacteria > Myxococcota_A > Polyangia > Polyangiales > Polyangiaceae > SZUA-265. The sequence goes on along the minus strand of JBDKJZ010000060.1, from coordinate 10,263 downwards.
TAGCGCTGAACTGTGCCGCGATTCCAGAATCCGTTGCAGAAGCGGAGCTGTTTGGGCACAAGAAGGGAGCTTTCACTGGCGCGCAGCAATCGAGCCTGGGGCATATCGCGGCGGCACACGCGGGGACCTTATTTCTGGATGAAGTGCCCGACTTGCCACGTGCGGTTCAAACCAAACTACTGAGGGCGCTTGAACAGAAGCGGGTCACACCGCTTGGGGGCGTCGAGTCGCGAGCGGTCGACTTTCGCCTGGTCGCCGCGTCGCAGGAGCCGCTGGAGGAATTGGTCGAGGAAGGTGAGTTTCGTCGAGACCTCTTTGCGCGACTCGCGGGGGCGGAGCTGAAGCTGCCACCGCTCCACCGCCGCCGTGAGGAGGTGCTGCCGCTGTTTGAACTAGTGCTTAGGGCCAACCGGGAAGAACCGTTTGCGCTTGATCCGCGCTTTGTAGAGGCGCTATGCGTCCAGCGATGGAAGGGAAACGTCCGAGAATTGGTGCAGTTGGCAAGGCTACTGGCCTCGTCAACTAAGTCTCGTTTCGAACGAGATGACTTGCCCGCCAAGTATCGTGATACCGATCCCAAGATGAGCGCCTCCCAGTCCGGGGAACATGTCGGCGCTAGTCCACAGCGGCGCCAAGCTTGGCTGGAACGGCACGCAGAAGAATTCGCGTCCCTCAAGGCTGCCATGTTGGAAGTCGGGGGTAACCTCAGTGAAGCTTCGCGGCGGACAGGTATTCCTAGGTATCGCGCAAGGCGGATGCTGCAAGCGGGCGCGGAGCGTGATTGATGGTGCTTGAGGAAACCAAGGCCGAAGAACTCGGTAGCCCCGATCAATTCTCCCTTCCGGAGGCCGGTACGATCCTGGATGGGCGTTACTGCATCGGACGTCCCCTGGGGGCAGGAGGGATGGGTGCCGTCTTCGAAGCGACGAACGAATCCGTCAAGCGTCGCTGCGCCGTCAAGTTTCTTCGAGTCGAACTTGCGGGGCGCTCCCGCTCGCTCAAGCGCTTCGAGCGGGAAGCACGACTCCTCGGAAGCCTCGTGCACGACAATCTGACGGCTGTCGTTGACTTCGGCTTCTACAATCAAACCTCACCATACATCGTTATGGAATACGTTGAGGGTATCACGCTGCGTGCGCTGCTGGCGCGCACCCCTCAGCTGCCGATTGTGCAGGTGATGGATCTCGCCGAACAGATCTGCAGGGGGGTGGCCCACGCCCATCGGCACGGGATTATCCACCGCGATCTCAAGCCAGAGAACGTAATGCTCACGCACAGAAGCGACGGGGCTGACCTGGTCAAGATTTTAGACTTCGGCATCGCGCGTGAGATCGGTGGCGACGAACACGGTACCCTCACTCCCGCAGGTGCAGACCTTGGCACTCCCCACTACACCTCGCCAGAGCAAGCGCGCGGTGAAGGGCAGATTGACGCGCGCACCGACGTGTACTCACTGGGGGTGGTCCTTTATGAGGCAGTGACTGGTGAGAAAGCTCATCCCGGGGAAACCTACAATCGAGTCATTTTTCACTTACTGACCGAAACGCCCCGCCCGATCAAACAACTTCGGCCCGATTGTCCGAAGGCGCTCCGTGAGGTGATCGAACGCTGCATGCATCAGGTGGCAGCCCGTAGGTATGCGAGCGCTCAGGAACTCCTGGAGGTGGTACGTGGGTTGAACGCCGCCACGCAGTCTCTACCTACCCAACCAACGCGGCGGAATGGACGCTTCTGGTGGGGGGCGGGCGTTGGTGCCTCGGCTGCGTTGTTCGCGACGTGGCTGCCCACCGCCTGGACGCGGCCGCTAGCCCCTTCTGCAGAGTTGGCGCAAGCGTCCGTCGCGTTGTCGTCTGCGCCGCTTGCGGAAGATACGCAGGTCCCCGTGGATGCGCCATCGGCGTTGCTGAGACCCACACCTGAGGCGGAGGTATTGGTCGAAAAGGAAGCGCTCATCGCGTCTACCGAAGTCGTCCTCACCAAGGCGACGAAGGAGGGGGCACCCAGTCAAGCGAAGAAGCGCACGAAACGCGAGGCGGTGAATCCCCCGGCAGCGAGCTCAGGTGCTTTCAACTTTGACGCCGAGAACCCCTATCAGTGATTGGGCACGGGCGACGCCCTGCGACTACCAATAGGTCTTCCAACTCGCGGAAGCAGAGGTCTGATCAGCTTGAAGCGTGTAGTCCGCTGAGTCCCAGTCGTCGGCATTGAGGTAGAGTACGGCGCCAACAACAAGCGCAGATATGCCCAACGCACCTAGGCCCACGGTCACCTGGTCCACAGTACCGATCACGTTGCCGAGGCGGTTATTGCTCTCCTGGCTGCGGGCGAATTCAGCATGGTCCGAAGGCTTTTGCGCTAGGGCCCGAACATCCAGATCGCGTTGCGCTGTTGACCAGCGCTCGTAGCGGGCTTGATTGTTCAGAAAAAGTCCGACGGCGCTCGCCGTCACCCCGAGCCCACTTGCGCCAACTACCAATGACCAGAACTCTTGAGCTTCAGCCTGCCGTTCGCGCTCGACCAAAATCTCCGCACTCGGCTGCAGGGTTACCGACACTCGCTTCTGTTCGGCCCTTCCGACGTTCAATTGATTACGCCATGCCACGTAACCGGGCCTGGTGACGGTCACAGTGTGCGGTCCCACAGCTAGAGCTTCTGCCTTGTAACGCCGGCCGTCTATGAGGACCACCGTGTCAGGTGTTGCATTGACCAGGTGCAATCGCGCGTTGCGGCTGGGGCTCAGTGGGTCTGGCTTCAGTTCACAGGAGACGGTCACAGCGCTGTCCGCTACGACTGAGGCCACACTGGCTGAGGAATGATAACCTTCCCTCTTCCACTTAACTAAGCGGCTCCCGGCGAGAGTGGCCTTGGGTGCCATTGGCGTTGTGCCGAGAGCGGTGCCGTCGACGACTAATGTGACGCCGGGAACAGCGCATTGCGGAACAAGTACGCCCATCTCAGGCGCTGGTGCCAGTCCCGAGGCCAGCTGCAAGGTTCTTCTCTCGCCGGCCGCTAACTCGAGATCCATATCGATCGCCCCAGAGGGCGTTGTCACTGAAAGCGCATGCCTACCGGGGAGCAGCCACACTTCATCAGTGGCAGGTGTTGTCGTCCCATCCAGCTTGAGCGTCGCCTCAGTTGGTAGGCCTACGATTCGAAGCGCGGCCAGTTTGCGCTCCTGGGCTCGGATGAGTGTCCGCACAAATTCTGCTCGCTCAGGCGAGATTTGGTTTGCGTCCTCAGCCAGATATTCGGTCAGCGTGCGATAAGCTTTGAGTGGCTGCCCTGCGGCTGCATAGGCTTGGCCCAGGTTGTATCGTACAAGGGGACGAGGACTGATGGCGAGTGCGGCTTCTAGGTGGTTTATTGCGTCCGCAAAGCGTTCTTGTTCGAGCGCCTTCACCGCGAAAGCGTAGTGGGTAGCGGCCGCTTGAGTGACGTCCCCTTCGACGACATCTGTCTCGGGCGCGTCCGGGGCGGAGACGCCAACCGACGGAGTCGCCCACGTCAACACCCAGACCAGCGCGATCACCCACCGTCGTCCGGGTCTCGCAGCCGAATGAGGACCCGGAGCGCGTCCACCTGACCCGGCTAAGGTCGCCTGGACGCGGGCTCGAGGGGGCGCAACGAGTTGTGTACTCTCCGGCATACTTGGGCAGGGTGCTTAGGTTGACCGGGGAGTTTTATAGCATCAGGCGCGTCCAGGTTGGGAACTCGAAAGTGAAACTAGACCTCCAGTTCAGGCGGCCAAAATTTTCACCAGCCGATCCGTTCAGTCATCCTCCAAGCAGCGCGTCGAGCCGTTCAAACACCGCGCGATTTCCAGCGATTTTCTCCGGGCGGATTCGTCCGCGATAGGTGTCGAGCCCGCGTAAGAACTGGGCTAGCCGTTCGCTGGTGAGGGCTTCGTCGGAGAGGGCGAGGCCACCACCGTGTTCATTCAGCAGGTGGCCGTTTATTTCCTGCTCGAAGTTTCCGGGTTCGGGAAAGGCGAGTACGGGCTTGAGGAGGTACAGGGCTTCGCCGATCAGCTGATTGCCGGCGGTGCTGACTAGCGCTTTGCAGCTCGCGAGATCGCGGATGAACTCGGAAGGGCTCACCTGGAGGAACTGAAGGGCGCCATGGGGAGCGCGCTCACCCAGACCGTAGATATGCACGGGGCATTGTGCGCGGCTCAAGACGTCGAGCACTGAATTGGGGCAGCTGCGCCGCAGATAGACGACCAGGTGCTCCCCGGAGGTGGGGTGTGCGTTCAGCACTTCATCACGCAGAAGGACCCCGACGGCCTGAGCGTGGCGGAACTCAGGCTTGAGCGGCGGCAGATGAAACCCTGAGACAATGAGGTGATCGGCGGTCCCGTAGATCGCCTTGATCACCGTGTTCATAGCGCTGATCTTGAGACGCTGAGTCAGCGGCAAGTCGCCTAGCACGCACGTCTGTAGGTAGCGCTGATGGTCGATGCTCACCACTGGAATGCCCGCGAACCGCGCGGCGCGCTCGCTCACAGGTTCAAAGTCTGCGATCACGAGTGAAGCGCGACGCGCGCTGAGCTCCGCCGCCAAGCGTTGCGCCTTGATGTTCATACGCGCCGCGAACGGAACACCCTTTAACAGCGTGCGGGTAGGAGACATGCGGCCGTCTCGACCGTACTCTAGGTACATCCCGCCGATGTCTCGGACCCGGACGTGACCTGTCGAGTAGAGGGGTTTCAGCATGTCGAAAGCCTGTCCGAACGTCAGCACCTCGACCTGGTGCTGCGTCTTCAGGTGTTCGATGATCGTGTGAGCCCGAGTCGCGTGACCGCGCCCTTCGCCCGCAAGCCCGTAGTAAACTGTCCCCACCGAGCCCCTTGTCGCCTTCTGTCCTTGCCCAGTCTCATGGACTCCCAGTCCCGAGGGACCAGGGAGTCGCGCTAGAGAGCCATTTGCGCTGGTTCGAAGGCCAGCGGAAGCGATTGAGGGGGAAGGGAGTGTAGTTGAGCCTGGTCGGACAGGGAGCGAGCGAAGCGCTGCAGCCCCTGGCGAAGGGACACTTGCGGCACGTAGCCAAGAATGCGCCTCGCTTTGCTGATGTCGGAATAGGTCAACGGGACGTCGCCGGGCTGAGTGGGACCGTAGAGGCGCTCGGCTTTGATCGCCAACGCGCGTTCGAGCTCGTCCACGAGCTCGGTCAGCTTCACTGGCTCAGCGCAGCCTAGGTTGAAGAGCTGATGGCCACAAAATTCGACGTCGGCAGCGAGCCGGATCCCGCGGACGATGTCCTCGACGTAGGTGAAGTCGCGGCGGGCAGTTCCGTCACCGTAGATCTCAATCGGTTTGCCTCGCAGCATAAGGCTGCTGAACTTGGAGATGGCCATGTCCGGGCGCTGACGTGGGCCATAAACGGTGAAGAAGCGCAGGCTCGCCGCGGTGAACCCGTACTGACGCGCGTACACGTGCACCAGCGCCTCAGCGCTGAGCTTGCTCGCCGCGTAAGGGGACGTCGGGCACAGCAGTGCATCCGTCTCTGCGAACGGGATCTTCGGATTCTCGCCATAGACCGAGCTGCTGGAGGCGTTGATGAACTTCTTCACGCCCGCACATCGCGCAGCTTCCAACAGGTTCAGCGTGCCGCCGACGTTCACCTCTTGATAGAGATACGGCTCCTGAATTGAGGCGCGAACGCCGGCTCGAGCGGCGAGGTGCACGATGACCTCGGGGCGGTGTTCAGCTACGAGGGAGCGCATGCGCCCAGCGTCGCGAATATCAGCCTCGACTAAACGATACCTGTCGTGGACCAAGTGGCGCCCGACATTGGCCCTCTTACGTGAAGGATCGTAGTAGTCGTGGAAAGCGTCGATACAAACGACCTCAGCCCCGGCCTGAAGCAGTGAGTCGATGAGGTGGCTTCCGATGAAGCCAGCGCCTCCTGTTACCAAGTATCGTTTGTGCACTTCCGGGTGCCTCTCAGCTGCGCGCTCCGCGTGGGAGCGATATCGGTGCTGGGGATAGTTCAGTGTGTGCCTAGATGAAAGCAACAAGCGTTACCACACTCGGATCTGGCCCAAATTGGCAGGCAATTGAGTCCAAGTTCCAGCGCATCCGGACCCCGCGTGGTCTAGCCTCAGGGTTCGTGGTTTTGCCGCTTGACATTGCCCCTAGGCCGAACTTCTGGTCGCACGGCGTGAAAGAGTACCGTCGGCTCCAAGCCTGTGTCGTGGGTGGATTCCTGGTCTATTTGGCTTTGGCGGTCCTCGCGATCCCGACGCGCCGGCATGAGGTGTTTCCGTTCTTTTGCTGGTTCCTCTTTCCGGTCACGCCGAACGTTCAGCAGCAGTTCGTGTTGCGACTGCGCGAGGTCGACGGAACGCCGTTACCCAGCACTCCCACCTACTCGCAAGCCGGCGACTGGGTCACCGAGCCTCAGTCCATGGATGCCTATGTGGCGATTCAGGCCCTGGGTGCGGCGGTCACTGCGAACGACGACTCTGACGTTTCGCGCGCGTGGCAGACGCTGTGCGGGAACTTCCTACCGGGTCCAAGCGAGGTCGAGCTCCTGCGCGTCACCCAAGATCCACTGCAAACTTGGCGGGGTGCTCCCCCCTTGAGCGCGGAGTCAATCGGCTCCTTCAGGTGTCGCACCGCTGCCGCTGCACCAGGAACTCAGCAATGATCGGAGCACGGGCGTCGCAGCTCTATCGCTTCTTGACCGTGGCCAAGATCCCGCGCAGCTGGGCGCACGTGTTGTTTGCTCAGCAGTTAGCAGCGCACCGCGCGCGACTATTGATCCGCGCGGGTTACTACTTTCCGGCGCTTTGGATGCTCAGTCACACAGCGGATTGGCAGCGGATCTCAACACCCGTGCATCCGGATTTACTGTGGCCGACCGCATGGCTTTCGTTCCTAGATGTTCACGTCGCTGGGCCCGTTCTATTCTGGGCGGCGATCGCCGGCGCGAGCGCGGGTGCCGTGTTTTCCCGCTTCAGTTCGTCGCGTTTGCTCGTGTTCGTTTGCTTGCTTGAGTTTCTTTCTCTGAAGTTCTCTTTCGGCAAGATTCATCACCTCATGCACGCGTGGCTGCTGGTGATGTTCGTCTGGATCTTCCTGCCGGACGGTTGGCAGCAGGCAGGCGGTCAAACTCGCAGCGTACAGCGACGACTCTTATTTTTGTTTGGGTCAGCACAGTTTGTGGCTGCCATGACCTACGCGCTCAGCGGGTTTGGCAAGCTGGGCGGCGTTGTGTACCAACTGGCTCGCGGCGAGGTGACCAGTCTGCACCCCTCAGCGCTCGCGCGGCACTTGGCGGAGCGCTTGCAGCAGACTGGCGAGACGGCACCTTGGGGACCCTGGATGATCGAGCATGGGCACTTGTTCTGGCCGCTGATGTTAGCCGTTTTTTACCTGCAGGTGTTCGCGGTGCACCTGGCGGCCCGCCCCCAATTGCACCGGCTCCTGGGGATCGGGCTCGTCGGGTTTCACGTGATGAGTCTGCTCGCGATGGCGATCGACTTCACGCCGGCGATCCCCCTCCTGGTCCTGCTGTTCGTGCTCAGCCCCTTCGCGCCGTCCACCGATGGGGGACAGCTAAGAGCCTTCAGCAGCGCGTTCGAACAACTGCCCCTCGTGCCGGCACTGCGCGGCATTAAGCGACGAACCCGGCGAAGCTCAGCTAAACGCTGATGGCGAGCTCCCAACCTAGCTTCGTGAGCTGCTCAGCTTCGAGCGTGAGCTCTACAAGTAGCAGGGAACGTGGTGTGTCTTCGCTCGTCGGGACGTGAAGCTGCAACGCTGTGCCCTTCACCGTGAGGGTCGCAGTGGCTTCATCGCCGGTATTTTCTCGGTGCCGATTGAGCAAGACCGCGAGGCGCAATACGGCGATCATCAACGCGAACTCGCGGGGGTCTAAGTCGTAGGTCTCGTCAAGCGCTTCGCGGGAGAGCTTGCGTCGATGCCAGCGAACCAGCGTCGAGAGCAGACGCTGTTCACTCCACGAAAAACCAGGAAGATCCGCGTGCTCGATGACGTACGCGCCGTGCTTGTGATAACCACCGTAGGCGACGCACAGGCCGAGCTCATGCAAACGTGCTGCCCAGCGAAGTACGTCAAGCGAGGTGAAGTCCTGGGCCGCTCCGGGCCCCCTGACCATTTGCCAGAGGCTCACTGCCGACTTCTCCACACGAGCGCCTTGTTCGGTGTCAATTCCGAACCGACGGCAGATCGCGGAGACCGAGTTAGCGCGCAGGTCCCCGAGGTTAGTCTTGCCCGCGAGTTCATACAGCACGCCCTCGCGCAACGCGCTGGCGGACGGACGCAACTCGGTCAGTCGGAACTGCCGGAAGATCGCGTGGACGATAGCGAGTCCGCCGGCGATGACCGGCGCTCGATCCGGCGAAAGGCCGTTGACGCGCACACGATCAAGTCGCCCAGCTTCGAGCAGCTTGCGGCGCAGTTGGTCCAGGACGTTCGCGGTGATGACCCCGTTGGTCCACTCGTTCACCTTAGCGATCTCGCCGATGGCGTTGATGGTCCCAGAGGCCCCGACCGCGAGATCCCAGCTGCGTCCTCTAAGCGCGAGCGCAGTGCGCTCGAGGGCTGCTTCGGCAGCCAGCTCCGCTTGAGTCATCGCTTCCCGTGTCAGCTTGCCAGCCGCAAAGAACCGCTGGGTGTGGGAGACACAGCCCACCTGGATGCTCTCACAAACCTCTGGTGTGAAGCCCTCTCCCAAGATGACTTCAGTGCTGCCGCCGCCCACATCGAACACCAGGCGGGTTGAGCGGGGTTCACCCAGAGCCTGAGCCACTCCAACGAAGATGAGTCGGGCCTCTTCTTTGCCGGAGATGACCCGGATCGGGTGTCCCAACGCCGCCTCGGCTGCGCGCAGGAAGGCGCGGTTCTTGGACAGCGTCCTTAGCGTACTGGTGCCCACGGCTTTGACCTGACCGCGAGGGAGGTGACGGATCCGTTCGCCAAAGCGGCGCAAACACCCGAGCGCGCGCTCTTCGCTCTCTCGGTCCAGCGCGCCTTCGGCGTTCACGCCGGCGAGCAAACGCACTGGGTCCCGAAGGCGATCGAGCACGCTCAGTCTCCCCGAGTCGTCCCGCGCGATGACCATATGGAAACTGTTTGAGCCCAAATCTACTGCGGCCAGTTCGCTCATTGCTCTCCCAACTCTGTGCCGTCTTCTTGCGATTCGTCAGACTGACTGGCGGGAGCGATTGTGCCGTGTGACGCCTGCAAACAGCCAAACTTTTCCATGAGCAGTTGCTGAGCGCGTCGCTTTTCGCCTCGAACGGCCGGGCGCTCATTGGCATGTCCGAGGGCCAAGCTGCGGTTCTTTACGTTGTCTTGTTGGTGAAACCGCATGTACTCGAGCAACTCGAGCTTCAAGGACTCGTCGAAGATCGGACACGTGACCTCGAGGCGATTATCTAGGTTGCGGGGCATCCAGTCTGCCGAAGCGATGTATGTCTCATTGCGACCTTGTGCGTGAAAAATCATCACCCGAGAGTGTTCCAAGAATCGGTCGACTAGACCATGAGCCACGATGCGTTCACTGAGACCATCCACTCCGGCTTGAAGTCCAAACATGCCGCGAACCATGAGCTGCACCTCTACGCCGGCATCGCTCGCCCTGTAGAGGGCCCGGATCAGCGCCTCATCGGTGAGGTTGTTCAGCTTGACGCTGATCGCGGCAGGAAGCCCCCGTCCGGCGTTGGTCGCCTCCTGATTGATCAAATCCATCAGGCGCTCCCGCGTGTTGAACGGGGAGACAAGTAAATGCTTGAAGGCCGTGCGTGAGTACGGGTTGCACAGGAATGTGAAGACCTGCTTGACCTCACGAGTGATGCGCTTATCGCAAGTGAGTAGACCGTGATCCGCGTAGAGCTGTGCGGTCTTCTCGTTGAAGTTCCCCGTGCCCACGTACACGAAGTCAGTGCTTGTGCGAGCCCTGCGCCTTTCAATCAGCAGAAGCTTAGCGTGAACTTTGCTTCCGGGGACACCGTGAACGACGCGGCACCCCTCCCGCTGCAGGCGCGCCGACCACTGCAAGTTGGCCTCCTCATCGAACCGCGCTTGGAGCTCGATCGCCACTAGGACCTTCTTGCCGTTCCGAGCTGCGTTGACCAAAGCGTTGATCACGTTGGAGTGCGGGGCGACGCGGTAGAGCGTCATCGAAATAGCCCGGACATGTGGATCGATGGCGGCTTCGCGCAGGAGGTCCAGGACGGCACCGAACGACTGGTATGGATAGTGCAGCAGGATGTCACCCGCCTCAACCGCTTTGAAG
>JBDKJZ010000059.1:0-16215 GCA_039796375.1 Pseudomonadota bacterium | reverse complement strand
CGAAGTCCGGGATGGCCGAGCTCAGATCTACCTGCGCGCTGATCTTTGTTGCGGAGCGCTTCTCAAGGTCGAGCAAGCTGAGGCTATTGTCCCCATGCTTCAGCAATACCAGCGACTTGGACAGAGTGGTTGCGGCGGTGATCCCACTGCCTACGTTCAATATCTCCAGGTTGCGCGTGCCGCGCTCCTCGATGTCTTCGAGGTCCACGAACGTGACGACAGCGGTCGCTCCGTAAAGCAGCGCCCGCGCCTCTTCCCTATCTTCAGCCGGCGCCCTCCCCTCGAAGTAGACGATTCGGCTGGCGGGGAACTCAAGAAGGACAGGTGTGACTCGATTGGAGCTCGCCTGGATGACCAGCGCTGACTCGGGGCTAACGGCGAGTAAACGCCGCTCAGCGCCAGCTCCGTAGAGCACCATATCTGTAGGCGTCTCTCCGGCGCCAAGCTGGTTCACGGTAGGTTCGAAGTCGTTGGTCCGGCTGACTCCTGCAGGCAGCAGGCTGATCACGAAGATGTCCGACGAGCGAGCGCCGAGCAGATAAATCTTCCGCTCGTCCGGGCTGAAGAGCGCCTGGCTCAGGTCTAGGTCAGCCGATTGGCTAAGCTCAATCGTGTAGGCAGGTCGATCCAGGTGTTCGAGGTCAAGTATCGCTACCTGCGACGCGAACAGCGCGACCGCGAGTTGCTTCGCTTTTCCGCCGACGGTCATAGGCGGCGCGAACAAGACGCGCCGGGCCGCCCTCGGGACGGCGCTCAGCGGGCGAGTGACAACGCGGGTATCGCTCGACTCGTTGAGCTTCACGATAGAGACCTCGCTCGGATTAAAGAGCAAGCTACCCGCCCCGACGAAACCGCTAACGTTTTCGCTGAACATCGCTAAAGCGAAGTTGCCATCGTCGGACTGCACCAACCGGTCATAGCTGGTCGCGAACTCATGGATTCGGTCCACGCCGTCTGGCGAAACTACGGCAAGCTTCCCAGGGACCTCTGAGTCCCCAACGCTCATGACGAGCACCTCATTCTTGCCGTTGCGCCGCTGAACAACGGTGCTGCCCTTGGGGAGCGCGAATCGGGTCGTCTTTGAGCTGGGACGCTCATCGCTGACATCGAGCAGGTGGGCCTCATCGTTCTGCGCGTCAACCCAAACGATATGGTCGTCTAGGGCTACGACGGCCACGGGGGAGATGTCGGGCAACTCCTTTGCGTCACCGCAAGCGAGCGCCAGAGCGGGCGCGAGCGCTAGGCACAGCGTACTTATTGAGTTCTTCATGGGAAATTGGCCCTTCCTCGCTATTCGCGGATCTTGCTGTTCAGCTCGAATCCGGTCACGGACTCAGTCTCTTGGGTGTTCCAGTCGATAAACGTGATGCGGCCGTCTGGATGCTGCTGTCCGACGAATACCTTCTTGCTGCGCGGTACAGCCCCCACGCTGATAGGCGCGCTCCCCAGCGTGATGGGGTCAACCAAGAAGCTCCCCAGCTCGATGCGATGCACTTCGCTGATACCCAGTCCGGGGGCGTTGAAGAGCGCGAACAGCAGGCTGCCATCTGGCAGGATAATCGACGGGCCTAGCGGTGATGCGGTGAGCTGCAGCTTCGAGAAGCCGGTGTCGAGCTGAACCAGGCTGTACCCGAATGAGCGGTCGATCAGAAGGTCTGGATCGATTCCAGGCTGGTTGGGATCGCCCGCGACCTTCTGATGAACAACGAGCGCCGTGGTTCCGTCGGGAGAAATCGTTACCTTCGCGACTGCCTTCGGCAAGCTGATCGAGCGCGACTTCTTCGTTTCAAGCTCAAGAATGGTCAGGCGCTCGTTGTCAGCGACGACGGTCGTATACAGCAAGGCCGTCTTGTTGTCGTCCGAGAGGGTTACGGAGCCGACGAGCTCGTCGCCGAGGCTGATCGCGGTCACCGTCTGGCTCCCGTCGAACGCACCTGGGATCGGGACGTTCAGCACGGTGCTCTGCCCTCGGACCACCGCCAGCGCGAAATCGCCCTTCGGCGCAAGGTCCAAGTCCGTAATCGGCGCGTCCATGGGTGGGGGCGCGCCCCCATCCCCCGCAACCAGGGCAGGTGCGATGAACGTCTTCAGGTCCAGCGCAAGAAGCTCCCGCGTTTCAAGATCGGCGAGCCGCAGCTGGCTGTCACCCTCGCGGCGCGCCAGCGCGTACCTTCCGTCGGGAGTCACCGAGACATCCAACGCCCGGGCGTCGGCCTCATTGCCGAGAGAAACCGTATCCGCGATGTGGGCTCCGCGCTTCTCTATGTCCGCGAAGGACAAGATGGACACGCCGCCTTCAGTGACCACCATAGCGCGCTTGCCATCCGCAGCGAACACGACGTCGCTGGGGCGAAAGCCAACGGTCATGCCGATGGATCTCTCCTTGCCCTCCGTGAGGTCGAGTACACTGATGTCTTGAAAGCTTCCCGGCGGGCCGGAATTTCTGAGGGTCGCATCGTAGTAGACGACCGCCCGAAGTCCGTCTGATGAGACGGCGATCGCGTTGGATCCTGCCTGCACATCAACGGTGGTGGTCGTCGATTTCCCACCAGCGGTTCGGATGATGGTGGCGTCATCTGAGCCTGTGTTGAGCACGATCGCCGCGTCCTTCTTCCCCAGGGTCTGAAGGAACGTCGGACCGTCCCCGGCTTCCACCGTCTGAATGGCGAGGGTTTCGGAGTCGATCACGGCAACGTTGTCGTTGTCGGGGTTAGCCGCGTAGACGTAGCGATCCCCCGCATGAGGCAGTTCGAACTCCACCCTAACCTCAACCTCCGGAGGAGGCTCGGTAGGTGGCAGCTGCGGCAGCGGCGCGTTACCGCCACCGGGCGCAGCTGCCTGGCCAGAGCTGTCTTGAGGCCCCTGCGGCGGAACACCGCCAGGGCCTAGGCCCGCGGAATCGGAACCCCCTGTTTCGGCGTCACCAGCTGCACACTGGGGCAGGAACGCGCCCAAAAGTAGAAGCGACAAGAGAGGATTTGACTGCATGATGCCCAGACTCATAGCAGGAACCGTTCCAATCCGAAAACGCCATGCTTGGCGCGTAGCTCCTCGGCGCTACGGGCTCTTGGTGCGACATCTTTGTCCCGTGGCACAGTCGTGGCACAGGAGCTACGAAGTCCGAACCCGCCGCGCCGGGCACACCGTACAAGCGTTTAGCCCAAGCTCGCAGCCTCTGTGAAAAGTCGCTCCCGGTCAGCCGCTGTGTCAAAGCGGCGTGCCAGAGGCCTCCGCCGACAACGAGATGGGCTTGACGCAGCGGTGACTTGCGATTCAGCTTGTAAGTCGGCCTGGGCGCGCAGAGCCCGCGCTCAGCTGCTCAGGCGCTGATGCTCTCAATCTCACCGATTCGCGCTCCAGCGCGGCGTGACATTCCGGCGAGCCGCGCTCCAAATCGCGACAGGGCTTGGGGCGCGTCGCATAGATGCTGCACGAGCACAGCTTAGCGGCGAAGCTTCCGGTGAGGGCGATGCAGCGCCGGTTTGCCAATAACAAGTAGCAGCGGTTTCCGATGAACTGAGAGATCCGCTCAGCTTCATCGCCAAGGCGCGAATGGTCTTCGCCGCTAACAGCGACGTAGCGCGGCCCGTCCCCATAACAACATGCGCCGCAGTCTGTGCATGCGGCGGGGGTTTCAAAACTCAAGCACTAGCCTTGGTGCAGCGCCCTATTGAGAGAACCGGGGGGCTCCCTGCTGCTTTGGCTGAAGCCCTCGAAACCGCCCTCATTCGCTGAGAAGTTTGGGCCGCACTCGCTGGTTCATTGGCACGCCAATTCAATTGGATTTCACGTAGTAGTCTGCTTTCGCCGACAGCGATGTAGATTTATGGTCTTATCTGGTGAACACGGCGCGGCGGCCGGACTGCGAGCGCCAGTGGCCTGGTGCCGGCCGAAGTCTGCAGGTTTCGCGGGGCTGTCCACCCGCGAGGATCCGGGGACACGGTGCCCCGCCCGCTGCGGGGCGTGGCGACGTGGTCGATGTTGATGTGCAGGCTAACCCTAGGCTGGCCGTCGGCGCGGTCCTGTAGCGCCAGGCAGAGAACGACGTCCGGGCGGTTCAGCTGCGAGCGAAAAGTCTAGCGCAGCATCGTGTACACGTAAGCCGCCGCGAGCGCTAAGTAGGCTGCGCAAGACACGGTCAACAACAGCGCTGCGGCGCGAGATGGGCGCGCGAAGTGGGGCAAGGAGCGGGGCAACACGCCGTGGTTCAAGATCAGGATTGCAATCGAGAAGATCACCGTCCCAAAGAACCCGAGCACGGCCGAGATGACGATGAGCGCCCCCGGCTGCGCCAGCGGCATGGTCGCGCAGGTGATAGCGGTCAAGATTAGAAAGAAGATCTTGTACCAGCGCGACTCCGTCTTGCGCCGCGCCTGCGGGAAGATCGTGCGGATCACGTCGGTGTTCACTCGCGCTACGGCGTCAGCCGTGGAGAGCCAAGTGTCACCCAGGAACGCGGCGGCAACGACGAGGAACAGCAGCTTGCCCACAGCGCCCCAGCGCAAAGCGAAGAACTCGCTTTGCACAGTCGCGATTTCCCAACCCGCGGGCAGCAAACCCTTCGGCAGCAACACCGCGTAGGCCAAAAGGCAGGTGAGCAGCGTCGTGACGATATTGCCAAAAATGCCGATGCCTGAATCGACGAAGAGAAAACGGATCCACGCGCGCAAACGCCCGCTAGCCCCCACGGAGTCAGTAGGCACCGCGCCGGGAGTCAGCGCTCGGTCGTCAGACGGGGCGGCTCCCGCTTCGGTGGCACTGGGACGCAGCCCGGCCATGCCCACGCCCTTCTCACGCACCCAGTAAGAATAGAAGAGCGTCCAGAAGCCGCCGAGCCCGGCAAAGGTGACAGCGGTGAGCAGCGTTGACGTGTCCTTGTCCTCGAAAGGACGCAGCGGGGGCCACGCGGGTAAGACGGTGGCACGCAGGAACTCCGGCGCGACCTCCAGCACGCTAGGGTGGGTGCAGGCGATGACGAGGCCACCGACCGTGACCACGGCCACGGCCACCATGATGCGCTCGATCATCCGGTAGACGCCGCGACTCATGAACACCGCGGCCGTGCAGATGGCGATCGTCGCGTAGCCCCAGAACAGCGATTGGCCGCGGGGGGACAGGCCGGGAGGCGAGTGGGTCAGCTCGGCGATGGCCGTGCCCCCGGCGGAGGCGAAGGCGCCGAACCACAGAAACGACGCGGCCATCAGCACCCAGAGAGGCAGCGCGAACCAGCGTGACAAGCGGAAGAACCCCGTCCAGATGCTCTCGCCACACAGCAATGTGTAGCGACCGATTTCAAAGGTCAGGGGCCACTGCAAGAGGCAAGCGGGCAACAGCAAGAACAGGAATGCGAGGCCGTACTTGGCTATGATATAGGGCCACCAGATCAGCTCGCCCGAGCCTTGAGCCAGGGCCATCCACACGATACCGGGGCCCAGCGCCGCGCGCCAACCGGGAAAACGCGGCAACTCGGCGCGGCGATAGGCGGGCATGGCTGGATCAAGCTTCAAGCTCGCCGTCTTAGCGTAATCCACCGAGAGCAAGTCAAGATGAGATTAGGCGAGTCGGTTGCAAGTCATGACGCGCGGGGCGACGGCTCCGCGGGATGAGCCTGCTGTTATGCGCCGCGCCGTTTGCGCCACGCGAAGACCAGGCCAACCAAGGCTAAGCCCCAGGCTGTGCTGGCGCCGGTTGATTTCGTGCCGACCACAGCGCAACCACTGTCGGCGTCATCGCTCGTTGAGCCAGTGGCGGGAGCGCCACCACCTGTCACAGGGGCTGCGCCCGCGGTACCGCTGGGTGGTGGAGGGACGACTGGGCCTGTGGCCACGGGTGGAGTTGTGGGCGCAGGTGTCGTGGGCATTGGAACAGGGACCTGCGCAGGGTCACCGGCGCCGCCCGTGGCTGTACCTCCGGCGCCGCCTTGAGCTGCCCCGCCGCCCGCGCCGCCTTGAGCTGCCCCGCCGCCCGCGCCGCCTTGAGCTGCCCCGCCGCCCGCGCCGCCTTGAGCTGCCCCGCCGCCTGTGCCACCAGCAGCAGCGTCCTTGGTGATAGTGATGTCTGCGCAGCGGTAGTAGATGTGGTTCGTGAGGTCGCCCGCACTGGAGACCTTGTCGCCCATCATCTGCTGGACCTGAAGCGTACACGCGGTGCAGTCGATGTTAGGCAGCGTGATCTCAGCGGTATAGTCGGGCTTGCCGTCCATGTTGATGTCGCGGTCGGGGATGTCGAGCAGTTTCAGAGATTCGTTGCCGTTGCCGAACGCGCCGGTGCGGTCCACAGGGTGATCCGGCACTCCGTCGTTGTCAGCGTCGAACTTGTCGCCTGTCGGGTCCAAACTGATGCGAAAGAAACCCATCTCGTGTTCGATGGTTTCTGTCCACTTGATCGTGACCTTCGCCCCGCCGGTGTAAGCTTTGGGTGTAGTTCCACGGGGCTTGCCCTCACAAGGACCCTCCTTCACGGCACCCCCGCGGTCCGGCGGATCGGTGATCGTGAGGTGGGCTGCAGCCACGCCGCTTGCCAAAAACACAAGAGCCAAAGTCGCTGAAAAGAGTCCAAAAGATCGCATAGCGATGTCCTACCGTGTGCTCGCGGGCACCGCCAGCGGCTCATTGCGCAAGTACGGGAGCCACGCGGTGGTTTTCTGAGCTTGCTGAATAAATCTCATATTGCAGTGTGCCTGCTTGACCGATCGAGGGGGGTCGACCCCCATTTGAACCATCCGCGGCGTAGGAGCAGCAGCGCTGGGCGCGTCTGCACGACAGTTCAGCCACGCTTTGTCGTCGTCATCTCCGAGGACGTGCTCGTGTTTGCGGGCATCGCCCCGCCCACGCTGCGGCTCTTCCCACTCGAGACCCACATCGCCGAAAAACCTCACGCCTACACCTTGCGTTGGAGCGTCGTGCAGCGGTTTGCCAAATCGGTAGCAATCGCGACTATCTTGCCAGATGCCGGATCCGCTCGCGCGGCAGGACAACCAGGTGTCGTTGATCATCTGAAAGTGCGCCGATTCAGCGAAGCGGTGCCGCGACTGGTGCTCCCCGCGGCGGCATACCCTAGTTGACCGCAGCGACGCGCACTCGTTCTACCGAAACGAATGCTCCCAAGCGCCTCACGGCCCGCCCGTTGTGGTACGTTCCGCGCGTGAAGCTCAGCGCCATGGTTCGCCCGCAGTTGTTCTCGTACGTCTTGCGCTGGGTGGCTGTGCTCAGCTTCGCCGGGTGTCAAACGCCCGCGCCGCAGCCGGCGACTCACCCCCTCGCGATCTCACCGCTCACGACGGCCCCTGCTTCCAGCACAGTGACGCCAACCCCTGCTTCCAGCACAGTGACGCCAACCCCCGCTTCCAGCACAGTGACGCCAACCCCCGCTTCCGGCACAGCGACGGCTGCTTCCGCCTCGGCGCCCCACGACCAGGCAGCTGCGCGTGAACATCATCACCACCACGGCGCGTCCGACGTTGAGCTGGCGATCTTCGACTACGAAGCCCTCCGGGAGCTTGAGCTTCGCGGGTTCGACTTCGCGACGTTCGCGTTGCACGCAACGTCCGCTGGCAGCAAACCTGGCGCTCGCAGCAACCAACAGCTCGCTCAAGATGAGGGGTATCGGTCAATCGTCGAGACGCTGGTGGGTGATCTTAGGGGTATGGCGCAGGCCGATTCCGCCGCCGGCGTAGGGATGAACTATGGCCACCGGCTCTTTGATGGCACGTGGCTGACGAGCGAGCAGTTTCGATTTGAGTTGGTGGGTGTGGTCAATCGCGTCGATCGGCGCGTGTTCGCGCCAGGCACTTGTGGTGAGCTTCGGCTCATCTATCGGCTTGGGTATGAGGGTGATGTCTCAAACAAACCGGTGCGCTCGCGGGTCCCGATGACTGTCAACGCGGTCCGCTACGTGAAACACCCTGACTGCCGCGCGTGGCTTGAAAGCTGGCGCTTACCCACACACAAGGGCCAAGCCGCAGCGAGCGCCTTAACCCGGGATTCCGGACCTTTGAGTTCGGCTGGGCTCAGCGCCACTTATCCGAAGGCGGTCGAAGTGAACCTGCAGAGCGTCCGCTGGCCGTCGACGGTGCGACCAAACATGGCGGGCCACGCCGAGTACTTGCTTCGGGTGTTCAGCCGCGCGGAGTCCTCGGGGCGCTTCGTGCCTGCGCCGATGGAGAATACTCCCGACGTTGAACGCCTGACGAAGGACGCAACGCTGCGCTCAGCGCTGGCAACTTGGCTGACGACGAGTGAGGCACTGAGCCATGCGCGCGAGGGCACGCTCCAGCTCCCTGCCCTATTCCTGGCAAAGCGCGCCATCAGCGTCGCCCCGCGAGGTTTCGCTCGCTACGCCAACCGACCCTTCTCGCAGCTGCTCGGCGCCGAGCTCTCACGATTGCCAAGCCCCGCGCTGGGCGCGTTCGAGACCAGCACTGCCCTGCTACGCCAACTCGACGGCTTGTCATGCCAGGGCTGTCATCAGAGCCGCAGCGTCGCGGGTTTTCACGTGCTTGGGCGCGACCCGAGCGAACAAGAAGTGGACGCGCTCGCGTTGCCCCACTCCCCACACTTCACCGACGAGATGCGTCAACGGAGCGAATACGCAAACGCGCTACTCGCAGGGCAAACGCCGAGCGAAACACGTGCCCCCGCTGAGCGCCCAGCTGGCGAGGGGGTCTGGGGAAGCCACTGCGGCCTGAGCTCCGCAGCGGGTGCTGCTTTCGCTTCGTGGACGTGCGGCCCCGGGCTCACCTGCCAGGCGGTCGACGACCGGGAGGTGGGACAATGTTTACCCACAGCGCCGCAAGTAGGTGACGCGTGCGAGTTCGGGACGACCAGTCAAGACACGGCGCACCGCGACCAGACGCGTTTACTCCCCGCGGGTAGTTGCGGTGAGGGCCGCGTCTGCGAGCGTAACGGCGTAGGTTTCCCCGGAGGGATGTGCGCCGCAAGTTGCCGGAGCCTGCCGGGCGAAGCGACCTGCGGCGGCATCGCGATACTCAATGGTTTCAACGCTTGCCTCGCGCGGTCCGAACCTTTCGACAGCTGTATCGCGGCGAACACCCGCCCCGCGGCGCTGCGCAAGTGTTCTCACGAAGCGCCCTGCCGGGACGACTACGTCTGCGCCGCAACCGCGACCGGTGAAGGCGCTTGCTTGCCGCCTTACTTCTTGTTTCAGCTGCGGGTGGATGGGCACGTCTATTGAGGCCGCCAGCCCTAACGCCACGGCCCGATAGTCAGAGCCCATAGTCAGCTCGAGTGTCGCGCTCAGGCGGACGTCATGAGCGCCAGCGCGCCGATGATCAACGCGAGCACCGAGAGCGCCGCCATGATCCCCTGGGGCATCACCTTCTTGGTCTTCAGGTAGGCCGGAACGAACCGTCCCGCGAGCAGCAGCGAGGCGCCGACCCCGATGCCAAGGCCAAGCACAGCGCTTCCGCTCGCGGCGATGCCAGCCGCCGCCAACAGGACCACACCGGAGAGCCCACCGGCGACGAGCGATGCCGTGCTCCCGGCCTTCTTGAAACCGATGACCCCCCCGACAATCGAGAACGCTCCAAAAAACCCGAACACCGCGCTTGCAACTAGGATCATGGGCGAGGCCTAACATAGAAACGCTATCCAGAGGCGCTAGATTGCGATAGCCCTGGCGCATGTCTCCAGCTGCGCGCAGCGCCCTACTTGAACAGGCGAGCGACCTCTGTACCACCCTGAGCGCGCAGGTGCGGGCCGACGCCGACGCGCTCGTCGCCGATTGCCGCAAGGTGTTTGCGGGCGAGCCGCTAGCAGAGCCCGAGCGGCTTGAGCTCAAGCGCCAATTGGGCTCGCGGGTCGAGCTGCTAGCCCGACGCGACGCCAGAGCAATGCCCCTGGCTGCACTCGGCAGGGCCGCGCTCGCGGAGCTGAACGCTGACACCCGCCAAGTGCCCACGCTGCTCGCTGAGTTTGCGCTCAAGCTGTCGCTACTCGGCCTCTAGAATTCCCGACAGTCGCCGAAGCCTGAGCGCTCGCCGAAGGAGTGAGGTCGGGCCTGCTTAATGACCACTTCGCGTGTTTCGTCGCTCAGCTTGAACTCGATTTCCATGGCGAACCAGGGGTTCTTGTCATCGGGATCAATGAGGGGCTTAAACCACTCGTGAATGCGCCGTAACCCGCAGGACAACTGACGGATCTCTGAGGGCCGGAGGACCTGGGTTTCCCCAGGCAACAGCAGCGAGCTTCGACTCTGGTACTCAACGCCGCGATAGGCCGGACCATAAGGCGTCGTCAGTTGCTCCGTCGTGGTTCCGGGGGCGGGGTTGGTCACGCTTGCTTCGCCGCGTTGCGCGTTAATATAGTGCAGGTCACCACGCACAGGATCGAGCAGGTTACGGCTAACTCCGACGCCGTTCGCTTCTTCCGACTCAAACGCCGGATGAACGAGCACGCCCATAGCTGCCTTGCGGTGCTCAATGTTCACAAACTCTCGCTCATCGTAGGCTCGCGGATTCCACAAGCTCGCCCACACGATTCGCAGGGCGTCCTCCACACGACGCTTGTCGTCCCCCAGCTCAGCGCCCACCGACGTGTACAAGCCGGCCCCGCTAAAGTTGGGGAGGTCTTCCGTATTGCTGCTGCTTCGGAAACGCACGCGGATCGTGCCAAAACGCTCCTCGACCGCGGCTTCAACTGCCCGCAGCAGCTTGGGATCCACCGGGTGCGCCCGCATGAGAGCCTGCACCTCCTCAAGCGCTGCGGCGCGAGCTAAGGGGTCTTCCCGAAACGCCTTCGACGCTTCTGCCTTGTCCAGCAGCGCTTCCGCGCCGCTGCTCCGAAAGTGCTCCAAGTAGTGAACGAGCGGAACCGCGAAGGGCTGTTCCGCGACTTTGGGGAAACGTATGCCGTCACAATCGTCCGCAACTTTCGCGAGCTTCAGCAGCTCCGCCATTTGGGAAGCTTTGGCGCCCACGATCGGAATGCTTTCGAGGCTGTGGTCCGCCAAATCTTGCGGGCCACGCACCCGCGTATCCACACGCGGCGAGACCTTCGGACCGGCGGTCTGAAACCGCTTCCAGAACGCTTGGGCTTCGCTTGGGTCCGCGGCTTCAATGCTGAGCCCGCCGGAGGTGACTTGAAGGTGCACAAGCTTGTCCTGCAGCGCAGCAAAGCGCTTATCCGAGCGCGCTGCTTTTAACGCCGCGTTCGGCGTCCCGCGGCTCTGGCTGAGTACATTCACATGCGCTAGCGGGGTCTGGAATGCCTCAGTGATCAAGCCCCCAACGAACGGGATATCATTAGGCACGTAGTCGGTAACCACGACAACTTTTGGTCCCAGCGGCTGCGACTGAAGCTCACCCACAGGGATAAACCGTAGGGTCCCGTAGGCCTCCCCCTCAGTCAGGGCTTGAAACACGACGTTCTCGAACGGGGCGTTGGGTCCAACGATCGGCAGCTCACCCTCGAGCTCCCTCGCTCGCTTGACCTGACTTGCGTCTTGAGCTCGCAACACCCAGCGGCTCGGGTCGTCCGTGTGACCGACAGTTAACCAATATCCCTCAGCCATTTGTTCGGCCGAAATCAGATCACCGAACGTGTATTCGATGGCGTACAAGCCAGCGCCCGCATGACGTGACAGCGTGGACATCAAGAACTCTCTGCCCTCAACCTGGAAGTACTCCTTCTGAGAGAAGTTCCACCAGCCGGTATTGAACGAAGACGCCTGCGCTTGGTCGCAACGGTCGAGCTTCTCCTGCTTGAGAATTTCTTCACGAATGAACTCGTAGTGGAGCGCCCAGCGCGTCCCTGATAGCAGGTGCACCACCCCCGGCGCTCGGTCCACCACCACCTTGACCGACTGGATCCCAACCTCGCTAGATCCCTGACTTAGGGCTGCAAAGTCACCCGGCGTGTGCAGATGACGCACGCGGTCACCCACGTCGCGTTGCATGAGTGGCTCGCAGTTGTTTTTCTCCCCTGGAGACGCGTTGGTGCAGTAGCGGAACAAGCCGTTGCTGCGCCGCGTCAGCACTGCACCCACAGGCCAGCGCATGAAGTCGACCCGGTCCCACACCGCGTCGCCCCGAAACAGGGTGACGACCCCCTCTTGCGCCGGATGGTTAAGCACCGCTGCAACGTGCTCCTCCGTCAAAGGCACCGCGACTCGCTGGCCCGCAGCAATCACTGAAGTCACTCCAACCGCAACACCTGCGCCTGGCAGCGGCCAAGCTAGCCCGGGACCATGCGTATCGAGCTGCAGCAAGAGCTCCGTAGCGTCGATGGGGTCTTCACTTTGATTAAACAGCTCCACGAACCCACCCGGTCGCAGATCCAGCTCGCTCACGATGAGCGGCGCCACGGGAGCGAACTTGTCTTCGGGGATCTCAAACTCTTCGAACACCTCCTCCGGGAGCTCAACCGGTTTGGGCGGCGTGCACTGTTCGCCGTTCAACCGACCCGGGGAAGCATAGCGGCACAACTCAAAACCGTGACCGTCTGGAAATCGGGCCCAGGCTTCGTCCACCTGCAGCGGCTTGTAAACCACGCGGTCAATCGAGCCACCACCGCTCCGCGCGATGAGTTCAAGCGTGCCCCCTTCTGACTTCAGCTTAAAGGGCAAGTGCCGCTCGCCCTGCGCATGCTCGGCGTCAGCCCAAAGCACATGGGTCGCAGCTGGCGGAAGCCTAAACGGAGGAAGCACCGCACCGACTCCCTCTCCACCTGAGATCTTAACGCACGAGAGCTCGACCGCCTCGTCGCCGCCATTGTACAGCTCAAGCCAATCTTCGGTCTCCGCCGCGTCGTCAATCACCGACCCTTCGTTCTTGGCCATCACCTCATTGATTCGCAGCTGGCGCGATGAAGTCTCCCGAGCGCAGATCTCTGGAAGCGGGGTGTTACCCTCCTCCGGGGGCAGATGCTGCCCGCAGGAGAGCAGTAGTGAGCCGAGGGTCAAAGGGAGCGTCTTCGCCCACAGCATCCGGGCTGTGCCAGTTGTGCCAAACATTCTCGTAGTTCTCTGGTACTACAAGTTCTGTGCCAGCTGCGGACGAGACGGAGGATCTACGCCAAACTCGACGCAAGTCCGACGGCCTTTAGCGCGGCTCTCCAGGGCAAGCACTGGGGCTGTTTTTTCGCTCCCGCCTCGCCCGTTTTCCATTCAGCGACCTGAAATTCGGACGCACTCAGGGATTTTCGGCTGCCGATGTCAGTCAAGGCCTAAGGAGAGCTTGCGCCGCGGGCGGGATGACCTGTATGGATGCCGCCGTCCAACCTTCTCCGTGCCCGCATGGGCTCTGTAGGAAAGTCATGCTGAAGCTCCTTGTTGCCAAAGAAACCGCCCCCGGAGAGACCCGCGTTTCGGGGACCCCCGACACCTGCAAGCGCTTGATCAAGGACGGTTTTTCCGTCCAAATCGAGAGCGGCGCGGGCGAAGCCGCGGGCTTTACGGACGCGGCTTACACCGACGCGGGCGCCAGCGTGGTTTCCGAAGCGGACTCAAAAAGCGCTTGGTCGACTGCGGACGTGGTCACCAAAGTCGCAGCCCCCAGCACCGACGAAGCCGCTCGTCTAAAGTCCGGAGCGCTGCTCGTCGGGTTCGCCTCGGCCCATAGCCACGCTGAAAGCATCAAGGTGCTGCGCGACCGCTCCGTGACGTTCGCAGCGATGGAGCTGATTCCGCGCATCAGCCGCGCGCAAGGCATGGACGCGTTGAGCTCCCAAGCCTCAATCGGCGGTTACAAGGCTGCGTTGTTGGCAGCTAGCACCCTCGACAAGTACTTCCCCTTGATGATGACCGCAGCCGGCACGATTCAACCGGCGCGCGTGGTCATCCTCGGCGCCGGCGTCGCTGGCTTGCAAGCGATCGCCACCTGCAAGCGGCTCGGCGCGGTCGTCGAGGTGTCCGATGTCCGTCCGCAAGTCAAAGAGCAGGTCGCGTCACTGGGCGGACGATTCATTGATGTCCCGATCGAGGGAGCGGGCGAAGGCGGCTACGCTAAAGAGCTGACAGCTGAGCAGCTTGAAAAACAAAAATCTATCGTGCGGTCGCGCATTGTCGCCGCAGACGCAGTGATCACCACGGCGCTCGTTCCAGGTCGGCCTGCGCCGAAGCTCGTCACTGACGACATGGTCATCGACATGCGCCCGGGCTCCGTCATTATCGATATGGCCGTTGAGCAGGGTGGTAACTGCACGTTGTCCGAAGCCGGCAAGACGGTCGTGAAACACGGCGTGAAGATCGTCGGCCCTTTGAACCTCCCCGCCTCGTTGCCGGCAGACGCGAGTCTGCTCTATGCGCGCAACGTCCACAACCTGCTCACCCACTTGTGCCCCAAAGCGGTGCTCGTCCTCGACCTCGAAGACGAAATCACCAATGGCGCATTGCTCACGCACGCGGCTGAGATTCGCCACGCGCCGACCAAAGCCGCTATCGAGGGTTAACCCTCTGAGCTCGCGCATCCGATCCGCCGCGATCGGGTAGCTGAGCTCCGCCCTAGCCAGCCTGCTCTCGTAGCGCCGAACACCCCCTTGGCCGCCTCTCGAAGAGCGGCGGCCATTCCTTAGCTCCGGAATCGCTCAGCGAACCCGCTGGCACCACTCCACTTCCTCTCGACGCCGTCGCTGCGCCCATACTCGCGGGTCGACGCCGAGAAAACTTCCTACGCTGGATTTAGGGTCGAGACGCGGGTCAAGATCCGCAGCGCTTCTCGACCCTAAACCTCATGTCCGCTCAGCCCAAGGTTAGCTTCGTCCAATGATTGCACTCTCCGGTCTGAGCAAGTCGTACGGCGCGCGCTCATTGTTCTCTGGCGTCTCCCTGCAGTTGAACAAGGGGGAGCGTTATGGCTTGGTCGGCGCGAACGGCTGCGGCAAGACCACCCTGCTCAAGATGTTGATCGGTGATGAGCCCAGCACGGATGGGCAAATCACCTATGTGCGCGGCACCGAGCTCGGAGTGCTGCGGCAAGATCAGTTCTTGGACGACAACGAACGCATCGTCGACGTCGCGATGTCCGGTGCCGAAAAAGCCGCATCAGCGCTGCGTGAGCTCGATCAGCTGTCCGCGCAGGCGGATCCGGACATCGACCGCCTGGGCGAACTGAACGACATCTTGGTGGCGCACGACGGCTACACGCTTGAAGCACGCGCTGGCGAGATCTTGATCGGGCTCGGTATCGGGCCTGGGCAAATTGCGGACAAGCTTGGTACTTTGTCGGGTGGGTTCAAGCTGCGCGTGCTCTTGGCGAAGGTGCTCGTCGGGCAACCGGACGCGCTGCTGCTCGATGAACCGACCAACCACTTGGACATTCTGAGCATCCGTTGGCTCGAGCAGTTCCTGCAAAGCTATCGCGGCTGCGTGGTCGTCATCTCCCACGATCGGCGCTTTTTGGACCGTACCGCGACCAAGATCCTCGACGTCGACTACGGAACCGTCATCCAATACCGCGGAAATTACACGGACTTCCTTGAGCAAAAGTCCGGCACGCGCGAACGCAAAGAGGCCGAGATCGCGCGCGTCGAGAAAACGATCGCCGAGAAACAAGCCTTCGTCGACCGCTTCCGAGCGAAAGCATCGAAGGCACGCCAGGCCCAAAGTCGCGTCAAACAGATCGAGAAGATCGAAGTCGAAGAACTCGCACCCTCAACCCGCCGCTCGCCCAACTTCGGGTTCAAGAGTCGCCGGCACAGCGGACGGGACGTCGTGAAACTGAAGGGACTGAACAAGAGCTACGGCGACAAGGTCGTGCTCTCGGGGGTCTCCGCTGAGTTTCGGCGGGGGGAACGCATCGCGGTCATCGGCGCCAACGGCATCGGCAAGAGCACGCTGCTCAAGATTCTGACGGGCCATCTGGAGCCGACTAGCGGTGAGGTGGAGTGGGGTCACGAAACCCACGTCGGCTACTTTGCGCAGGATCATGGCGACGCGCAGACGCATGAAAAAGCGACACCGCTGAGCTACGTCTGGGAGGTCTGCCCTGAGCAGACAACCAACTTTGTACGGGGCCACCTCGGCCGAATGTTGTTCACGCGGGATGAAGTCGACAAGCCGATGAGCGCCCTCTCAGGCGGCGAGACCGCGCGAGTGGTGTTCGCTCGAATCGCTGTCGAACAGCCGAACGTCTTGGTGTTAGATGAGCCCACCAACCACCTAGACATGGAGACGATCGAAGGCCTCACGCAGGGTCTTCAAGAGTACGACGGCACGCTCATTTTCGTCTCGCACGATCGTCACTTCGTGTCGCAGCTCGCG
>JBDKJZ010000058.1:0-16487 GCA_039796375.1 Pseudomonadota bacterium | reverse complement strand
GGTACTGCGAAAGTCCGCTGCCTTGCCGTTCGAAGTGACCGGTGGGCTTGAGACAGTAGCCGTCCGCATCCCGAATCACCCAGTCGCGCTGGCGCTCCTTAAGGCCGTAGCGTTACCCGTGGCGGCGCCTTCGGCGAACCGTTTCACGCAGCTCAGTCCCACTCACAGTCGCCACGTCGAATCCGACCTGGGCGATGCGGTGGACTACATACTCGAAGGTGGCGACGCTGCGGTCGGCATCGAATCCACCATCCTCGATCTCACGGGTGAGCGCCCTTCCATCCTCAGGCCAGGGGGGCTCTCGCGAGAGCAACTTGAACAAGTCTTGGGGCCCTTGACGGCTGAAAGCCCCGAGGCCCCGAAGGTTCCCGGCATGCACCCGCTGCACTACGCGCCGCGCGCCAAGGTGGAGCTCGTGAAAGAAGACCAACTGGCGCGGCGCGCGAGAGAGCTAGCCGCCCAAGGTGCACGCGTCGGGCTATTGCTCCACGGAGCTACCGCTGAGTCCTTCAACCCGGGCGCGGGACACTCTTCCCCAAAAGTCATCCGGCTTGGCGGCGACCACACCGCCGTCGCTCGCGGTTTATACTCAGCGCTGCGTGAGCTCGATCAGCAGCAGGTCGACGTGGTGCTGACCACCCTGCCGGAAGCACAAGGTCTGGGCGTGGCGATCGCTGATCGCCTGACCAAAGCGGCCGGCAGTAGGCGCTGAAGCGCAGCCGGGGACTGGGTCGCAGAGCGGGGCGGCCCGGCGCGGCTAATCCCTAGACCTCACGGCGCGAACGGCGCGCAGCCAAAATTGGCCCAGCGCGCACCCGTATACCGGCTGTATACGGTTTTCACCAGCGTGCGTGCACTACGCTTGCCCCAGCGGGGCGCTAGCGGCACGCTTTGGTAATGCACCTTCTTAGACTACGCACCCAGTTTTCCGCGGTCGTGTTGACAGCCTTGTTCAGCTCCATACTTAGCTGCGGCGCCGCGACCGACGACAGCAAGCAGGCGATCTCTGGCGTCAAGACTGGCCCGGAGGGCGATGACGACGCGGATGACCAACCGGCAGACGCGGGCGAAGGCAGCGCGAGCGACGATACCGACCCTGGTCCGGACGTACCGGACGACACCGACGATCGCGACGGAGGGGTCGTGCCACCCACCCCGCCCGGTCCCCCAGGGCCGAATCCCCCCGATCCCGACCCGACTCCGGGCGCCGACAAACCGGGCCTACTGGAAACGCTTGTACCGTTCCAGGTGTGGCCGGACCTAGACCCTGCCGTCAGCGCCATCGGATTGCTGTTCACCGGAGAGCTTGCGGACGGCGTATACGCGTTTGACCACGGCCGCGCAGCGGGCCCGAGCGACCAATCCAGCACGTATCGCTTCACCGCCGACGGTAGCAGCCCGTACGTCTTGTACTTCGAGTCCACCGGTGCAGGTTTCAACTACTTGGACAACTGGAAAGTGCCTGTCACCGACGGGAGCGGCGAAGCTCAATTTGACGCCGCTCAGTTCGGACCAGACGATCTGGCGCGTTTCGGCGTCAGCAAACCCGTTCACCTTGTGAAACTACAAGTCAACGCGGGTCGGGGCGGCTCAGGTCTCCACTTCGTCGCGACTGATGGTGAAGTTTTGGACGGCACTCAGGCGTACCCGTTCGATCCAACAGCGCTACTGGTTGACGCCGCCGCTCAAGCCGCGAAGGTGTTCGGTACCTCCGACTTCAGCACGCTGCTCGAGCAGGCCCGACAGGACGCCCTCGCAGACCTATCGGAACCCGCGCCGATGGCTCCCGCGATGGACCTAGCTCCTCCCGCCCCCGAAAGGCTCATCGCACCGCCACCGCAAGTCCCCGTCCCGTCTCCGAACGGGTCCGCTTTCGAAGAGCCGTTGGTCTCTGTAAACGGCTTCTGGCCGGACTGGAACAACAAGACCTCGACCCTGCGCGTCGTCTTCGTGCTGAGAGAAGCGGCGCAGTGGGTTGAGCTCGGCGAAGAAAGCGCCAACAACCCCAACTGCCCCCCCGGCGCACCGTGCCTTCCGCCCCGCCCTACCCGCGCAGCGAAGCTGAGCCTGTACGGTATGGAAACGGCGGTCGTCTATGAGTTCGATCCGCAGGGCGCCCTGAAGGCAACCGAGGTGTTCGCTCCCCGCGCGGTTCCGTTCGCGGGACGCGTAGACACCCACCGCGACGGATTCTAGGGCCTTTCCTGTCACTGCGAGGTGATACAGCGCACCTCGGGTGTGTCCTCGGGCCAGGGTTGTGCGCTGACTGTTTCTTGGGCGCCTCGCGACATGAAAAGTATCGAGTGCCGGGCGGTTTTTTGCTCCCATCGGGCTTCGGTATGCGACCTTTAGCCACTGGTTCGCCTATGCACTCATCAACTCTCGCATCATTAGTCGCCCTTACTGCCGTCATCGCCGGCACGGGGCTCTTGCTTCCCGCCTGCGGGACGAGCACCCCAAGTAAGCCTGGAAGCGGTGGAAACACTCCAGGCGAAGGTGGCGGGGGAGGCACCCAAGTTGGCAGCGGCGGCAGTTCGGGCGGCGGTGACCCCCAAGTCGGCAGCGGCGGCGCTGGCGGCGCCATCCCGCCCGACGGAGCCGGGGGTATTGCTCCGACACCAAACGGCGGCGGGGGGGGAACTCCCCCGCTCATGGGAGCCGGTGGCTCTGCTGTACCGCCTGAGCCGGAG
Source organism: Pseudomonadota bacterium (assembly GCA_039796375.1). GTDB lineage: Bacteria > Myxococcota_A > Polyangia > Polyangiales > Polyangiaceae > SZUA-265. The sequence goes on along the minus strand of JBDKJZ010000058.1, from coordinate 13,797 downwards.
CCCGCGGACAATTTCTGCAGCGATGACAGCCCGAATGAGGAAACGGGGCCGATTCTGTTCACCCACTGGTTATCGCACCTCGGGACGCTCCGCTTGATGGCGACGTTCCCCGACCTCAGCGCAATGGGCGGCTATGACGCGACATCGAAAGCCACGCTCGAAGTGCGCTTCGGCAAAGACGGCATGTGGACGGAAGTTGCTAGCGCCGACATTCAAGAGGCCATCGGTACTGAGCCGCTCTGGGTAGCGCGCTTCGAGGTCAAAAACTGGGATGAAAAACTTTGTGCGAAGTACCGAGTCAAGTCGCCCTTAGGCGGCGTGTTCGGCGGACGCATCCTGCGCAACCCGAAGTCCGACGAAGAGGTGCTCGTCGCGACCGCAAATTGCTACGGAAACAAGACCCGTGCAGGACTTGGCGCTGAGGTGATCACGACGGTGAACAGCCTAATCGCTCGCGAACCCGACCTGCTGTTCCTGGCGGGTGACCAGGTCTACGAGCACAGCAACCACTTCACTGAGTGGCGGACCTTTGGAAGCCAGTTCAAGAACTTGATGCGCGACGTGCCCACGGTTTCGATCACTGACGATCATGACACGGGCATGGCGAACCTGTGGGGAACGATCGACACCGAGAAACCGGCAACGAACCACCGTGCGACCAACGACGCAGGGGACTCTGGCGGCTTCAACAAGCCCAACTCATACGTGAACGTCTCGCAGACCTCTCAGAGCGGCGTGCTCCCTGCCGCCCCCGACTACGGAGACGGCCTCAAACACGGCGCCCCCGTGTCCGTACCCCCCGACCCGATCGACCTGGAGATGTATTACACTGCGCTCAATTGGGGTGGGCTCAGCTTCGCGATTTTGGAGGACCGCAAGTTCAAGGAGGGCCCGCAGGAGGTGCTCCAGCGCGTGAACGCGAACTACCAAACAGACTTCAAGGCCGCATTCCCGAGTCGCTGGGACCACCTGGTGGCGGATCCCAAAACGCTGCCCGGGTTCAGCGATGCCGCTGCGGAGCTACTGGGCTCTCGCCAGGAGGCGTTCCTAGAGAAGTGGACTCAAGACTGGAGCCACGATTCCAAGCTGAAGGTCGTTCTTTCGCAGACCCCCTTCGCCGGGTTTTCGACGCACCATGGCGCGGACAGAATGGCGCTAGCGGCCGATCTAGATTCCAACGGTTGGCCCAAGAGCGGCCGTGACGCTGGGGTCAGTTTGATGCGCAAGGGGTTCGCGTTTCACTTGGTTGGCGACCAGCACCTGGGGGGGCTCTTGCACTACGGCGTTGACGAGTGGGAGGACGCGGGGTTTGTCTATATCGTGCCCTCGGTGAGCTCCGTCTATGGGCGGCAGTGGGAACCAACCATGGGCGTCATCCACCAGCGCATGGGGCAGCCCGACGCGTGGCCCGCAGATAGGGATCCGGTTTATCACGGACGGTTCCTGGACGGCTTCGACAACCAGATGACGGTCTGGGCACATCAGCAAGGCAACGTAGAAGGTATGGGCTACGTCATCTTCAACAAGAAGGCGCGCACGATCACCCCCTACTTCGTTCAGCGTGGAGCGACCATCACCAAGGGACAACCGCACCAGAAGAGCTGGGTCACTCAGACCATCGCGCAAACCGCGAACTATGGCCGCAAAGGGACCCACTTCCTGCCGACCCTGAGGTTCAACGTGTCCGACCCCGTCGTCCAAGTCGTTGACGAGAGCAACCAAGAGGTCGTCTACACGCTGCGCGTCTCGGGCCCTGAGTTCGCACCTCACGTCTTCAAGGAGGGCACCTACACCGTGCGTGTCACCCGTGATTCATTTAGCGTTGGAGCCCAAGAGCTGAAGACCCAAACCGCGAGCCCGGTGGCGAACGCGATGAGCGTAGACGTAACGCTCTAAGCGTTGAGGGTGGGGTAGCTGGTGAAAGATTGCACCAGCTACCCCACCCAATCTAATTCCTACTCCACGCCGACGAACTGCCCCACGAACAACACGGCCTGGGTGGGGACGTCGCGAATGAAGTAAACAAAAGCGCGGTTGACCTTCTTCGAAGGCGTCCACCATGCCGGCTTTCTGAAGCTCACTCTTCAGCGGCAGCGTCGTTTCAATCTCAAACTTTGGGAAACGCAGGTTCAAGAACTCGGGCCTAGTGCTCGCGGAGACTTCGCTCAGCTTGGTCGCGAAGGTAGTTGCACCACGAAGGTGCGAGGTGTCGCAGCGCACTAGCGAGGTCTGTGGGGCGCACAGTTCCAGGAACGCTGATTTGATGCGTTCCCGCGCCGAAATGTCTCTCGGCGTGCGCGGATACTTGCTCCGTGGCGCTGTCAGTGTGCGACTTGAGAGATTGGTACGCCTATGCACGCTTCAACTTTCGCTTCTTTGCTCGCCCTCTCTTCAGTCATTATCAGCACGGGGCTCTTGCTTCCCGCCTGCGGAACGAACAGCTCGACCGACACTACGAGGGGCGGTGGCGACGGCGGCGGGTCGGGCAGGGGTGGCACCGGCGACGGGTCGGGCGGGGGTGGCACCGGCGGCGCCGCCGCCGCCAAAGGCGGCGAAGCTGGTGATGGAGGCGGCGAAGCGGGCACTGGGGGAAGCGGCGTCGGCGGCAACGTCGTGGACCCCCCTATAGGAGGTGGCGGCACTGGGGGGGGGTGCATGCTCCCGGCCACACCTGAGCCCGCGGACAACTTCTGCAACGATATGAGCCTGAACGAGCAAGCGGGCCCCATCCTCTTCACTCACTGGCTCTCGCACCGCGGCACGCTCCGTTTGATGGCGACCTTCAGCGCCGACGTGGGCCCAGGGCAGGCGAAGCTGGAGGTGCGCTTCGGCGAGGCAGGGACGTGGGAAGAGAAAGCGATCGCTGACATTCAAGGAGTCGTTGACGGCGTCCCGCGCTGGGTGTCGCTCTTCGAGGTTAAGAACTGGGATGAGAAGCTCTGCGCGAAGTACCGAGTCACGTCGCCTATGGGTGGCGTGTTCACCGGGCGTCTCACGCGCAATCCGGTCCATAAGGAGGAGGTCGTCGTCGCGACGGCAAATTGCTGGGGCAACATGGGTGGCACAGCGGCGAAGGCAAGGCTGGCAGACGCTCAGGCGACCGTGGCGAGCCTCAAGTCTCGCAACCCCGACCTGCTGTTCTTCGCGGGCGACCAAGTCTACAATCACACCCAACACTTCGAGGAGTGGCGTAACTTCGGGGCCACCTTCCGGGACTTGATGCGGGACGTGCCCACGATCTCAATCACCGACGACCACGACACAGGCATGAACAACTTGTGGGGATCCATCGACCCGAAGAACCCTGGAACGAACCGCAAAGGGACCAATGAATCCGACGACGCGGGCGGGTTCCACAAGTCCAGCGCCTACGTCAACGCGGCACAGATGTCGCAGAGCGGCGTCCTGCCTGCTGCCCCTGACTACGGAGATGGCGTCAAGCACGGCGACAAGGCGACCATCCCGGGGGACGACGTCCCGATGGACATGTACTACACGGCGGTCAACTGGGGCGGGCTCAGCTTCGCGGTCTTGGAGGATCGCAAGTTCAAGGAGGCCCCGCAGGAGGTACTCGCTCGCGTGAACCCGGCCTACCAAGACGCCTTCGCGGGCTTCTTCGCAGGCCGCTGGGACCACCTTAAGGTGTCTCCGACCCAACTACCGGGCTTCAGCGAAGCAAAGGCCGAGCTGCTCGGGGAACGCCAGGAACAGTTTCTGGAGAAGTGGACTGAAGACTGGAGCCACGATGCCAAGCTCAAGGTCGTGCTTTCGCAGACCCCGTTTGTCGGGTTCTCGACCCACCACGGCTCGGGCATGACCCCGCTTGAAGGCGACTTGGACTCCAACGGCTGGCCCAAGAGCGGTCGTGACACGGCGGTCAGGTCCATGCGCAAGGGGTTCGCGTTTCATTTGGTTGGCGACCAGCACCTCGGGGGGCTCATGCACTACGGGGTCGATGAGTGGGAGGACGGCGGGTTCGTCTACCTCGTGCCGTCGGTGAGCTCCGTCTATGGGCGTCAGTGGACACCTGGGACGGGCGTCACGCGTCCGCGCCAAGGGCAGCCCGACGTGTGGGACCCGCTCGATCAGAGCCTGGAGCACGGTCGCTTCGAAGATGGCTTCAAGAACAAGATGACGGTCTGGGGGCACGTGGATGGCGACCAGAAAGCGACCGGCGAAGGTATGGGCTACGTCGTCTTCAACACCAAGACGCGCACCATCACCCCGTACTTCGTTGCCCACGGAGTCGCCCTCGCGGCGGGGGCGCCGCACCCACAGAGCTGGGTCAAAAAGACCATCACGCAGGCCGCAAACTACGGCCGCAAGGGCAGCCACTTCCTGCCGACCTTGAAGTTCAACGTCGCCGATCCGGTCGTCCAGGTGATCGACGAGAGCAACAACGAAATCGTCTACACGCTGCGCGTCTCAGGCACTGAGTTCGCGCCGCACGTCTTCAAGGAGGGCAACTACACCGTTCGGGTCACCCGCGACTCGTTTAGCACTTGCGAAAAAGCGCTGAACGCTCAGGCTGCCGTCGCTGCGGCAAACCCGATGATGGTCGACGTAACGCTCTAAGTCTTGTGGGTGGGGTAGCTGGTGAAAGATTGCTCCAGCTACCCCACCTAATCCACCACTCAAGCTGGGCCCCGAAGGTGCCAGTCCCCGGGTGCAACGCACAGCTGAAGCGCTGGGGGCTTCGTTCCTAGAATTTCCGGCCCAGGCGCTGGCCAAGGATGGCGGTTGCGCACCCCGAAAAATCTCTGGGCGCCTGCAAATATTTGCCTGGCTGCGGGCTTCAACAAGGAACCAAAGATCTCCCCAACTAGGCGCGCATCCTGACTCTGGGATCGAGCCTCGGCGGAAAATACCTGCCGTATTGCTGCCCTGGCAGATTCTCCCCTAGATGCGTTTTCTGACAGCGCACCTGTGCCATCTAGAGGGGATGCATGCGAGTAGATACAGCGCACCCGCTGGCGAGACTTGTAGTGGGCGAACGCACTCCGGGTGGACAGGCCTGCGAGCCTACTTCCGGTTGCTGCCAATGCTGACGCTCACGGTCGGCTGCCACGGAATTATTGGGAGCGGTGAGGGCCCAACAGGCGGGCCATCCCCCGACGGCGTGCCGAGCCTGGACGCCCCGAATCAAGCCCAGCCCAATCAGCCCGGGGGACCTACCGGCCCACCGAGCACCGTCGGGATGTTGCCGCCGCCGCCACCAGGGTGCGACCAAGAGGCCACCCCAGCGGCCCCACTCCGCCGGCTCACACGCTGGGAGTACGACAATACTGTCCTCGATTTGCTCGGTGACGCGTCGCAGCCTGGCACAGGCTTCATCCCCGAAGCGACGCACTTTGGGTTCGACAATAGCGCTTCGGGGGCCGTGCTGAGTCCCGTGGTGGTTGAGCAATATGAGAGTGCCGCGCAGGCGCTCGTGGCCCGAGCGAAGGCCAACCTGCCGGCGCTGCTGAATTGCGACGTGGTGACCCAGGGTGAAGACGCCTGCGCCAACCAGTTCATCGACAGCTTCTTCAAACGTGCCTACCGGCGCCCACTCGAAGCTTCCGAGCGTCAGCGCTTGGTGGACTTCTACCAGGTGTCCAAGAGCAGCGCTGACTTCGAAACGGCGATCTCCATGCTGGTGAGTGTGGGAGTGCAGTCTCCGAAGTTCCTGTATCGTCTTGAGTTTGGAATGCCTTCACCGACCCAGGCGGGCAGCGTTGAACTCAGCTCGTGGGAGCTCGCGAGTCGGATTTCGTATCTGTTAATTGGCTCGATGCCTGACACGGAATTGCTCAGCGCCGCTGAGCAGGGCCTGCTCTCGACTCCCCAGCAGCTCTTAGGCCAGGCCCAGCGCCTGCTGGATTCGGAGCGTGGGGCGCGAGTCGTGCAGAACTTCTATCGCCAGTGGACACACCTAGACAAGGTAGGAGAGCTGAAGCGCTCGGCGGCGAGCTTTACAGACGCAATCCCGGGGCTCCTGCAGCGAGAAACGGAGACCTTCGTCGATCAGGTGATTCGCAAGGGCGACGGGCAGCTTGCGACTCTCCTGACCGCGCCATTCTCGTTCATGAACCAAGAACTTGCGAGCTACTACGGCGTCGATCAACCACCGATGGGTGACAAATTCGTGCGGGTCGAGCTCGATCCTGCGCGCTACTCCGGGCTCTTGACGCATGCTGGGTTGATGGCGCAATTCGCACACGACGAGCAGCCCTCCGCGGTCGCGCGGGGTGTGTTCGTGCGCGAGCAGCTGCTCTGCACCGAGTTGCCCTCACCACCGGCGAATGTAGATGCCACCTTGCCCGAGCCAGATCCCGGGGCGACAGCGCGTGAACAGCTGACTCAAAAGACAAGCGCAGGGCCTTGCAACGGCTGTCACGCGGCCATCAATCCGCTCGGCTTCGCCTTCGAGCACTTCGATCAGCTCGGCCGCCACCGCACGACCGATGGGGACTTGGCTATTAACTCCTCCGGTGAACTCACCGGCACAGATGTCGACGGGCCGTTCGTCGATCATATCGGGCTAGCGCAGCAGCTCTCAAAGAGCGAGATGGTGCGCTCGTGCGTCGTGACAAACTGGTTTCGTTACGCGCACGGACGCGAAGAGGCCCCGAGCGACAATTGCACTACTCAGCAGCTCACCCAAGCGTTCAGTCAGAGCGGCGGCAACATTAAGCAGCTCATCTTGTCAATCACCCAAACCCGCGCTTTCAAGTACAGGGGCGCTACGATGCAGGGAGCACAGCTGTGACCAGGATCTTGAAGCTTTCTCGCCGTGCGGTGCTCAGGGGTGCCGGCGGTTTAGCGGTGGGTCTGCCATTGCTTGACGCCATGGCCCCACCCACCGCCGTTGCACAGGCCGCAGCGCGCCCCAAGCGCTTGGTTATCATGTACACCTGCAACGGCAAGGTGCTCAACACCTGGACTCCAGGTGAGTTCGGTCCGAACTACACTGTGTCGCGGACGCTAAAGCCGCTCGATACCCCTGCCCTGCGGCCCCACTTGACCGTGCTCTCGGGCTTGCAGATGCAGGCGGCCATCGACCGCGGTGGCAACGGGCACAACGGTGGCATGACCAGCATGCTCACCGGGCTGCAGTCACAGGCCAACTGGGGCGGCGGCATCAGCATCGACCAGCATATCGCTCAGTCCCTCCGGGCTGAGAGGCCAGCGGGAAGTCTCCCCTCACTGGAGCTCGGGATCGATTCCAAGAAGCAGTACAACAGCGCCTATGCGTATATGAGCTATTCGGCGGCCGGATCGGCGAACGCCGTCGCCGCGGATGACACGCCCCTGAACGCCTATATGCGCGCGTTCAGCAACGTAGTCGTCCCTATGCCGACGGCAGACCAAGCCGATGCCCGCGCCCGGCTAGAGCGCGAGATTCTGGCCCGCAAGAGCGTCCTGGACTTCGTGCAAGAGGATTTCAAGTCCATCTCGGGGCGCCTGGGAGCGGACGATCAGGCTCGACTCGATCAGCATGCGACCTTGCTTCGAGACCTAGAAGGCCGGCTCTCAGTCGGCGGCGCAGCCTGTACCTTGCCACAGCAACCCGCAGCCGCTTCAAACTTTCCAGCAGTCGGTCAGGCGCAGATGGATATCATCTCGTCTGCGTTCGCGTGCGACGTCACGCGCGTGGCGACGCTCCAGTGGGCAGCTGCCCAGTCCGACACGGACCACAAGGAGTGGGCCCCCGGCTCAGATGGACGCCACCATATCATGTCGCACGGTGCCCAGCCCACGCAGGGTATGCCACCAGCACAAGGCGACGTAGGCGGCAACAACGAGAAACTGACGCGCATCAACACCTGGTACGCATCACAGCTCGCGTACCTAGCGACTGCCCTGTCCAAGATCGATGATGGCGGCGGGCAGACCGGGCTCGACAACACCGCCATACTCTGGGTGACTGAGGTATCGGAAGGTCCGAATCACAAGTTCACAGACATGCCCTGGCTGCTCGTGGGTGGCTTAGGTGGTGCACTCAAGAAGGGCGAACACATCGACGTGAAGGGGCGAAACAACAACGACCTGTTCATCACGCTGGGTCAGGCGATGGGCTTGCCAAACTTCACGACGTTCGGTGACCCCGCGTACTGCACGGGACCGATCGCACAGCTGATGGCGTGATACACGCGGTCTACGCCCACCGAGTTTGAAAACGAACAGCAGTGTAGGTTGTGCGGTGTCTGTGCTGGCTTGGCTGCCGGCAAGCGCGGCGAGGACCCCACATATTTTTTCGTCTGTAGACCACCTGGAGAGCGCTTCGCATTGGCGCGCGCCTCGACAAGCCAGCTCAGTCTCAGCGCCGCTGAGGTCGAACAATGCCCTGGACGCCGTTAACCCTAGACAACTAAGAGCCGCCTCTACAACATCTTCAGCCTGCATGGCACCGGGCTCAGGCGCGCCGCCGCTAGCGGTTTCGCTGTCAGGGACCGCACTCGTCGGTACTGCACCCGTCGTTGAGACATTGGTACCATCTATGGGCCTAGCTAGCTCTTCTGCGCCACAAAAGCGTATATGCTTTGCTCGACTAGCCTCTCGCCTTCACCGGCGCGGGGGGCTGTCTCACAGAGCCGGTGGACTGGCGGCTCCGACAGGTGCCGCACGTGACCCGCAGCTAGGCTGAGGTAAGCGCGTTCGTTAGGCAGCCGCGGGCAGATATGCGCCGTAGCTAACATGTCCGACTGCGCGATCGCAAAGCCGCGCTCAGCGCTGAACCACTCGCGCAGGCGGCGGTCCAGGAACTGGGCGCCAGAGAAGGGGTAACCCTCAAAGCGCGCCAGCTCCGCTTGCTCTTCAGAGGTCGCGAGCTGCCCGGCCGCGCGCAGCAGCTCGAAGAGGCCCTTACGCGCGTTCCCATCCTCCATGATTGCAGTGTATGCAGCTGCGGCGCGCCTGGCTGAAAAGGGTGATGCCATGAACACAGCGAGGTACTTTCTGAGGGCCCCCGCGCTTGGATGCCGCGCGCGTTCCAGAATCACCACGAGGCGCTGCACTTGCGCCAAGGGAGCCGCCACCATGTCCTCGGGCCATGCTTTGGCACAAGGATCAGAGAACACATTTGGTAACAACATGAGCTCTGCCGCCTGTAGCTGCGACACCACCAGCAACGGCTCAACGCTCATGTCGAGCAAGTGGATGAAACACCCGCCGGGTTTTAGGACGCGTGCACACTCTTGCGCTACGGCCTCACCGTCCTTCACGATGTCCAGTACACAAAGGCCTACGACGGCGTCGACGGAGTTATCTTCGAAGGGTAACGCCTCGGCGGCGGCGCAACGGATGTCCGCGTCGGTGTGGGTCGCCTTGAACTTCTTGACGCCGAGGGCCGAAGGCTCAGTGTGAACGACCCGCGAACGAACCGAGGCGGTCAGCAGCGCTCGCAGCTGACCGTCGCCCGCGCCAATCTCCACCAGCAGGCCGCGCAGGCCGAACTTGGCGAGCACTTCGGCAATCAGCGTCTCAGTGAGCGGGACAAACGGAGTTCGCTGTTCGCGGACAGCGCTCAGCTTGGACACGACACCGAGCTCGGCCTGGCCTGCAAAACCTCGCTTTGACTTGCGTCCTTTCGGCATCAGGCCGGACACTGCCGGTGGCAGGCGCCAAAATCAATGCGCCTGTCCACCCGCTACCCGCAATGAGCCCCGCCTAGACGAGTATCTCGGGAATGGTAGTGCTGGTGTTGTCCCAAGTGCCGAAGTTCTCGATCGGCAAACCCATCGTCTGCATCATGGTGAGCATGAGCTCCGTGACTTTGCGGCGCTCAAGGCGGATGTGCTGGTTGCCTTTGATTTTGCCGCCCGCGTGGCCCATCAGGATGATGTGGTAGTCGTTGTGGTTGTGGTTCCTAGGGTTGGAGACGTCCGTAATCCCGTAGTTGAGCGTGTTGTGCAGCACGTTGCTAGCGCCCATCGGCGTGTCTTTCATGACGGTCGCGAGATCAGCAAGCTGCGACACGATGTATCGCTCAACCGTCGACTGGTCCACCTCAGAACCCCCGTGCGTGATGCCGTGGTGAATGGCGTTGATCCCGGCGTCTGGGTAGAGACTGTCGTCGCGTGCGCCCGACCAAAGGTGTGTGTACACGCGGGTCAGGTTGCAGGCCAAAGCCATCGTCACCAGCCGATTCATCGATTGACTGCGCTCCGTCATCGTTCCCGGCGCAGCAGGGACCGGTGGAACGCTGCAGCCGAGCCCGGGAACGAGCGGCATGGACTCACTGCCCACAAGCCGTTGCTCCACCGCACGAATAGCTTCCATGTGGCCATCCAAGCGGGCGGCGTCGTTAGCCCCCACAATGTTTCGAAGCTTGGCTGCGTCATCTAGCACCGCGTCGAGCACGCTCCGTCGCAGCTTCATGGAGACTGCGCTCGGGCCGTTCTCCATGGGGGTCTGCGCTGGATCGGTCGGATTCGGATTTAGCTTGCTGAACAGGCGGTCGAACAGCGCCCGCGGATCCCGTTCGGGCGGCAGAAAGTCGTAGGGGCCTCGGTGGGCCAAGTTTGCGCTAACGGTGCCCATGCTCTTGCCGATGTACGGCACAACGCCCGTCTCGAGCGAGGAGTAGGGTGTGTCACCACCGATAGCACCGGCGATGGTCTGGTCGATGGTGGGGAGCCCTTGCGTTGAGGTGCTAGTCTCGAAATCGTGACCGTTGCTACCCACCAGGTCTCCGGTACTGGCCGCCGCCTTACCATTGCCCCCGGCCAGCACGTAGCAAACTCCAGCGCCGTGACCCCGAAAGCCGCCATCCATCATGTCCAGACCCGAGACGAGCGTCATCGACTCTTTAACCGGAGCGAACGACTGCAGGGTGGGTGACAGCTGCCAGGCGTCGCCTGAGCCCGCAGTTTTGGGGGTCCACTCGCTGAAGCGAACGCCGTTGCCCCAAAAGAAGATACCGAACGACGTGGGTAGCGCTCCACCTTGAGCGAAGGCGGTGCCGTGGTCGTTGCACATCACATCCATGACGGGTAGCCAAAGCGATACACCGACTCCGGCTACCGCACCGCGCAGAGCAAAACGTCTAGAGACTTTTAGATCCTTGAGCATGTGTCTGGTCCTGTTCTCTTCGGTGGGTCTATTACTGCAGTGGCGGGTTCGGAGGCGCTGCGCGGAAAGCGTCGCTAGCGATGAACTCAATCAGCCAGCTGCGCCAAGCGTAGCCACCCGCAGCGAAGGTCAACCCGAGCGCGCCAAGCAGTTCCTTGTCCCGCGCGTCGCTGACGATGGCACTGGCGTTGGCATAACGATGGAAGTTGCTGACCATGCAGGCCAGCGCGGCTTTGTCTTCGCGGAGCGCCGCCCCCAGCTCAGCGCCACCGTCGAAGGCGACGCCGTTGATGGTACCCGTCGCGTCGATCGGCACGCCGAATTCATCGGCGCGGTAGCGACCGATCGGGTCGAAGTGCTCCAGCGCCAGGCCGTAGGGGTCCATCAGTGAGTGGCAGGCGGCGCACTCCGGCTTGGCTTGATGTTGTTCGAAACGTTGCCGCGTAGTGAGCTTTACCCCTGGCGGAGGCTCTTTCAGCTTGGTGTCGATGCCCGGCGGGGGTGGCGGTACGGTCTGACACAGGAAGTGCTCCATGATGAAGTGCCCGCGCCCGGTGGGGGAGCTGGAGTCCGCAGCCGAGTGAGCGGCGAGGAAGCTCGCTTTGCCGAAGACCCCCGCCCGGCCGCTCTCTGGCGCCAGCTGCACGGGGGCAAATCCACCTGCGGGTGGCGGCAACCCGTATAGGCTCGCAATCTGGGCATCGACCACCGTTTGAGTGCTATCGAAGAAACCACGCACATCGGCGTTCGGCGCCAGCACGATGTCGCGGATCCAAAGCCGCGTTTCTTCGAGCATCGACGCGGCAAGCGCTGGCCCGAACTCGGGGAAAGCCCCGACCTCCTTGGTCTTCTTTTCGATCAACTCGACCCCGGCCAACTGCAGGAAGAAGTCCGCCAACTGGTCTGAGGTTCGCGGATCGGCGAGCAAGCCAGTGGCGGCGCTGCGCACACCCTCCGGAGTGTCGAGTTGACCAGTCGCCGCGAGGTCTAACAGGGCATCTGTGGGCGTCGCGCCGGTGAGCAGAAAGCTCAGACGACTGGCCATCGAGTAACCGTCGAAGCGCACCCTTCCTGTCATCGCATCGGGCAGCGCGATTTCGGTTCGGTACAGGAAGTGCGGCGACTGCAGCAAGCCTGAGGTAACGGCTTGTAGCGCTTGCACCGGATCCGCAGCGACGGCAGCAGCCGCTTGCGCAACGCCGACCCACTTCTGCACGTCGACTTCGCTCAGCGGTCGCCGAAACGCGCGTCTGCCGAAGTTGCGAATGTAGCCGGCTGTGCACTCGTCGGTGAGCGCGGGCAGCGGGTCACAGCCGACCAGGGCGAGCCGACGTTGCGGATCGCCGAACACCTCTTGAACTAACTGAAGACTGGCCGCTTCATAGGTTTCTACAGCGACCTCGTTCACAGTGATTTGGGCCGCACCGACTGAGTAGAAGCCCGAAACCGACGAATCGTCGACAATGGGCGGCTCCGCCGCAATAGGACCAAGCAGCTGCTCAACAGACTTTCGGTACTCTGACTTGGTGAGCAACCGCAGCGAAACGCGCCCTTCGATGGGCACCACCGGGAGGCCATCCGGGCCTGCTGTCGGTACTGTTCCGATTCCATCCACCGTTCCACCCATCGACCCGACGGGATCAGAACCAGCCCCTCCCGATGCAGAAACCTGCCCCGCTTCGGATCCAGCCCCTGAACCGCAGCCGGCGAGTGCCACGCACCCGACGAGCACGGCACAGCCTGCAAGTGCCTTGTTGGTAACCATCACAGCTGTAGTCGCACGCGGGCGAGCAAAGAGTGCAGCAAACATTGGTTAGCCATCATTACTAATGAATTCGTCCGCAGTGTTTGTAGAGTTATGCCTAGCCTTTGTTTTCTGCCGGCACCGGATTGTTTCGGTTTGACCGAATGGCGGCAGCGCGCTAGCGGCGGGCGAGCTTCAGGACCGTCTACTCTTCCTCTGCTCCCTGCCCTCAGTGGATGGGTACCGCACGGCGAGCGACCAGGGAAGCAGTGACCCATCGCCAATGGATTGTTTTGCGCCTCATTGTCGACCCGTGCGGGTACCGTACTTGGACCAGCGGGCCAGCCGCAGCAACGTCGGTAACAATACCGGCCCCAAGGACGCAGCATGAAGTTTGAACAAACCCTCCCCGCAGAAACCCTGAGCATGGCCGCCACTGGTTTGGTCCAACCCGGCTTACGCAAGCTCAGACCATGGCTGGCGTTGTGTTGCCTCTCGGCCGTTGTCAGCTGCAGTTCAGACAAGAAGAACGACGCTGAAAAAACGGACGGCTCAGTGGTCGCCGCCTCTCCCGCAACCGACGCTGGCGCCGACTCCGGGACTGCAGCGCAGGCGCGAGCGTGGAAGTGTTTCGGAACGTCGAAGAACACCCCCGACTTCTTGCCGGAGCTCGGGTGCGAAGCTGACTTCCTCGCCTTGGCCTCCGAGCCACTCCAGTCCGCTATTCCCGGCGCCCGAGCGGTAAAAACCTCAATCGACCGCGACACCAATAGCGAACTCTCCTTCCAAAATAGCCAGAAATACCCCATCCACTGGGAGTTCGTCTCCGCACATCGCTCCGTCGCCAACGGCTTACCGCGGGTGCCTTCCCTCGCGGAATTCAATCAGAGCGAGTACTATTCGCCCTCTCGGCGTTTCATCTTGGGGTCGCTCACCCACTACGAAGGTCCGGACGAGTGGGTGTATGAAGTCTCACCGTACGACACTGCCAGCGCAGA
>JBDKJZ010000057.1:0-16518 GCA_039796375.1 Pseudomonadota bacterium | reverse complement strand
CCGCGGCGACCGGATCACCGAGGCGAGCACGGCTGGCGACGTGGCCTACGAGGTCGTGTCGGTGGCAGGAAGCCCAGAGTGGCGTCCGTGCGACTCGTCGCGCGTCCTGATCCGCATCCACACGAAGCTCGCAGGATCGTCACCACAAGGCAGCACATGACCACCGACTCGAACAGCCCCCGCTCCTTCGGAAACCTGCTCGGCATCGCGCAGCTCGCAGCGATCCTGCTCCAGTTCGCGGGGCTGCTCTGGATGGGCGGGCGGTGGAGCGCGGAGATGTCCGCCGTCGGCGAGCGGGTGACGGAGCTTCGGCAGATCGTCGGCGAGCTCGCGAAGAGCCAGGCACAGGGCGCGATCATTGACGCCTCGCAGGGCGCGCGTCTGGAGACGCTCGCGAAGCGCCTCGACGAGATCGTTGCGCGACTCGACAGGTTCGACATCGACCGCCGCGGCGAGAGGACTCCGTAGTGGGAATCGCTGCGACCGCCGACAGCATTGTCGCCGCGCTCGACGCCGCCGACCTTGGCGAGTCAAAGACCGTCGTGCGCGCCTTCCTGCCGTACCGTGAGCGCGAACAGCTCTCGTCGCTCACCCTGACCGTCATGCCGCGCGGCATCGAGCGCACGCTTTCGACACGAGGCGGCGTCGGCCAAGTCGACCATCTCATCGAGGTCGCCGTCCAGAAGAAGGTCGAGGGAGCAGACGAGACCGCATTCACCGCGGGCGTTGCCGCCGTCGAGGCAGTCGCTGACCTGCTCGCTGGCCTTCGCCTCGCCGGGCCGCCCTCGTGGTCCTGCGTCGAGACGCGAATCGACCCGCTCATGAGCGAGGACCACGCGGCCAACCTCCGCGTCTACACCGGCGTCGTCCAGGCGAGGCTTCGGAGCCACGCCTGACCGGGCCACTCTGTCGGTACGGGAGAAGGGACACCAACCATGGCCTACAAGCTCGGAATGGACGCCGTCCTCAAGTACGGCACCGCGGGAACCACCGCGAACACGGCGCTCGCCAGCGTCCGCAACGTCACGCTCAACCTCGAGAAGGGCGAGGCGGACGTCACCACGCGCGGCAACGGCGGCTGGAAGGCGACCGTCGCCACGCTCAAGGACGCGAGCGTCGAGTTCGAGATGGTCTGGGACACGGCCGACGCCGGGTTCACGGCGATCAAGAACAGCTACTTCAACAACACCGCGATCTCGCTCCTGATCCTCGACGCCGCGACTGGCGGACAGGGACTCGACGCCGACTTCATGGTGACGAAGTTCACCCGCGAGGAGCCGCTCGACGAGGCGATCGTCGTGAAGGTGACCGCGAAGCCCACGCTCTCCACCCGCTCGCCGACCTGGCACTCGGGCAGCTGATCCACACAAGAGGACTTGGGAATTCACATGCAGACGTTCCGTGACAACGCAGGACGCACATGGACGGTCGCGATTGACATCGCAGCCATCAAGCGTGTACGCAGCCTCCTCGACATCGACCTCCTCGAGGTGCTTCCAGGCAAGGGGGTCCCGGGCCGGGGCCTCGGGATCGTCGACCGCGATCCGGTCCTCTTCGTCGACATCCTCTATGTCCTCTGCAAGCCCGAGGCGGACCGCGCCGGAGTGACCGACGAGGAGTTCGGGCGTGGCCTCGGCGGCGACGCACTTCTCGCGGCGTCGGATGCCTTCACGGAGGCCTTCATTTCTTTTTACCCGAGCCCGCGCGACCGGAAGAGGATGCGACGGGCCGTCGAGCACATGTCGGCCATGCTGGAGAAGAGGCGCGACAGCCTGGACAGCAGCCTGGAGTCGACGGTAGAGCAAGCGATGGAGAGGCGGCTCGCCGAGTGTGGCGCTTCATCTGGGAGGCCGCCGGAGCAGTCGGTGTCGATCCTCACGGACTCACCCTCCGCGAGCTCTGCCTGATGGCGGAAGGACGCGCGCGTGACCAGTGGGACCACACGGCGGCGCTGCTCGCCATGCTCGCAAACGCGCATCGCGACCACCGCCAGAGAAGCGAGCCATTTGGCATCGCCGACTTCCATCCGTTTCGCGCGCCGCGCCGGAGCGAGCCACTCAAGGTCGACATCACCGTCCTCCGGGACGTCTTCGTGAAGGAGAAGAACTCATGAACCTCGACAGCCTTAAGAACGCCATCAAGTCCAACCCGGCACTCGCCGCCTCGCTCGCGGCGCTCCTGCTCGCATGCCTCGCGCTCGCTTTCGCGCAGGGCTGTGACATGCGGCGCATGGTCAAGGTCGAGGCACCGAAGGACCTACTCGCTGCCGTCGACGTGCCCGACCCCGGCGAAGGCATCACTCTTGCCGAGGCCGATGCCGTGTGGGCCGATTGGGCTGCATGGGTGAACGAGCGATCCACGCGCTTCCGCCGCGCGGTTGACGACGCAGAGGGCCGCTACGCGACGCTCGAATCTCTGGTCAACCTCGGCCTCGACGCCGCGAACACTGCAGCACCGGCCCTCCCTGGCGGCGCATTTCTTGTCGGCGGACTGTCTCTCCTGACCGGCCTGATGCTCAAGCGCCCTGGCGAGGACAAGCGCGTCTTCGACGAGAAGAAGGACTCCTACAACGCTGGCATTGAGGAGGGCAAGCGGCTCGTGCTCGAGTCAATTGCGCTAAAGGCAGAACGGGACGATCAACACACCAAGTAGCACAACAACCAACACGAGCGTGACGCTTGACTTCGTCGGCGAAGTTCGCCACCTTGAAACATCCGCAAGCGCCGAGAGTGCGTTCACAATAATGTCGAGCCCAGACACAAGGACGGCTAGTAAAACCACGACGACCTGCCAGAAGCTCCACTGCGTGCTATCTAGGAACCGCGCAACGATTCATTGCTCAGCGCTTGATCATCACTTGCCGATGCAATGCAAGTCTCGTATGGCACTCGAAGTCGGTCGTCGGTGGGAAGCGACGGCTATCGAGTAGGTTTTGGACGTCGTAACACAATCGATCCATCGCCGCTCTCAAGCTTGAGGAACTCAAGCGGACCCTGTGTCGAAATCAAACCCAACTTGAACCGCCGCTCGGCTCCATCTGCATCCCTCACAACAAGGAAGCACTCCCCCGAGTCTGTCGCCGAAGTTTCCCAGCTACCCTCCGCAAAACCTCCGAGCTTCGCGAAGTCGTAGGGCGCTCCGACGGCCGAACCTTCGGGTATCACCGCAAACTGTGATTTCAGGCGACTCTCCTCCAAAAACCAAATCTCACCGCTGTCGGCATTCCAGCGTCCCCCGTTCTCACTCAGAACGCGGTGCCACTCTTGTGAAGAGTTTGGGGTCGGAGTCGGAGTTGGGTAGTTGCCACCGATGCGGCCGCAGCTCGCTACGCCAATCTGCACGAGCAGGGCCAGCCATAGAAGGAAAAGTCGGTGCATGATGACTGCTGACTTGCATAGCTCAAGAGGATCTGTCATCGCGAGTCTTCCAATAGTACCGTCTGAGTACTGGGCCACGGAGCGACTTCACTGCCCTGTTGGAGGATCGACGTAGAGCGAATCATCCAATATGTCGAGGCATTCCTTGATGCGGGCGCGCTGCACCGGATCAGTGTGCCATGGGCCCGGTTCCGGAGCGAGGGGATGTACAGGGCCTTCCGACGGCGTGAGTCTACGAAGTATCGGATCACTGATGCCGTACTCGTCAGCCATTAGATCCCACACTGCCTCGATGAACTGCTGTGAGGATGTTGAATCAAATGGACCCACTACGCGGCCTGTTTGCGGATCAACGACGTAGAACTTCCCCAAATGTTCAATGAGCACCATAGAGTGCCCGTCACCCCACCAGTTCGCAAGGAGGAAACTAAACTTGGCGTCAGGGAATTGACCCCGGAGCCGCCAGTACAGGTAGTTTCGCGCCGCCAGCGCAAAGTCGTCACAGTCAAATCCAGGAGACGACCACCACCAGCCGCCATCGCTAAGGTAGAGACACGCCACGCGAGCCGGTACAGCAAGACGCGAGTCTTGTAGAATGTCCTCGATGGTCCTTCCGAAGGGATCCAAGATTGGCGGATTTGGCGTCGGTGTCGGGCAGGGTTTCTTCTTTCCAATCAGTATGTTGGACTCGAGCACAGTCCCCGACATCGCGAAGTACAGTCCGTCATCTGACACTGCTGCGCTCACGTCTGAACACGGCTCTTGCGACTGGTTTGGATCGGGATCAATCGCCGTGATTACTAAACGCAAGTGATTCGCGGTCGCGTAGGCATCAGACAATGGCGTGACGATCTCGCCAGTGATGCTGTGTTGGCGGAATGCAAGTAGCACGACGGGATCGTCAGCGAGGAGTTCTTCGAGCGTGTAGTCTGGGCCGAGACGAGCCTCGAACAACTCCTCAAACGCCACGATCGACGGCAGCAAGGGGTTGAAGTTCTCTCCGGCAGGGAACGAGAATCGCATATTCTGCCACTCGGGATCCACCAGTCCAGTGTCCCTCCAGTTCCAGTAGAACTGCGCCCATTGGCGGCACTCTTCGAGTTGAGATGATGGAGGAGTTTCAGCCCGCGCCGTCGGTGCGGGCATTCCAATCGCGAGCGAGACGGCCGCGATGCCTACTCGCGACGAAAAGGAAGCCAGTTGTCTACCGATCCGGTGTCCTGCATCCAACATGAAGGCCGCCTTGAGAACTCCAGCCGCTGACGTCGACTTGATCTTCATGATTGCGATTCCCCAGTTTGTTTCAGCGTTTTCCGGCCTCTCGCGCTGGGATTGCCGACCCCTCGAAACGCAAGACGTGTTGCCCGATCGCTGACCGCCAGCACGGTGACCAGTCGCGTCGGGACTGTCAAGGCCATCTCGGTGCTGATTTGACAAATTGAACAGTTCCCATCGTCGGGCTGGTTCACCAGGTCTCCCCGTCGGTACCTCACGGAGGCCCCCATGCCCGTGATGGTCGACAGCGAGGGCAAGTATGTGTCGTTCACGCCGACGGTCCCAGTCGCCGCGGGCGCGATCATCGCGCTCGGCGAACTCGTTGGGATTGCGCCGGTTGCGATCGCCTCGGGCAGCATCGGCCAGATCGCCGTCCGTGGGATCGTGCGTGTTCCGAAGCCGGTCAGCGGCGGTGTCGCTGCAGGCACCAAGCTCTGGTGGGACATCCTCGCCGAAACTTTCGAACGCTTCATTGACACTCGCTTCGATCGCGACGCCATGCGGTGCGCGGTGAACGTGTTTCAATCTCGCCTATGAACAGAGATAACGACGAGCCCACGTCTATCCACCTTCGCGACTTCATCGCGCGCAGATCGCAGCCGCTCCGCGTAAGTGCTACGCATTCACCGTATCGCGATGCGCTTACTCCGTGCGGCCCTCGGCCCCGAATGCGCCACATTCCGGGCACGCTGCGTTGTGGTCAATTGCGGCACGCGAGTCGCTCGCGGCACGAGCTTCGGCCATCGGCGCGACTAGGGGATAGCCGCAGCGCCAACAACGCATGTCGCGGACTCGACGCACCTGAATCTCTTTCCGCAGCCAGAGCCACAGCGTGACAGCAAAGACGCTTACCGCACTCGTAACAACCACATTGCCAACCGCGCCGAGGGATAGCAGCGTAAAGCCGGAGCGAAGCTCCTCTCCGCTTGCGCCACACGCTGTCCACCACGCTCCGACGCGCATCGGCCAGCCGACGATCAACATGCGCACACTCATGCATGCACCGCCCGCCGTCGCATCATCGACTGCGGTGATGAGGCTCTGATCGCGATGTGGAAACCGAAGCGCAGCGTCCCAGCGCGGGTGAATGGACTCGGTCGGGTAGCAGACCGTGATTCGCTCGAAGAGGATCGACTGGCCGTTCTTGGCGACGACCGGAAGTCCGGATTCGTCAAGATCAGCGACGTAAGTGGCACCTGGAGGAGGCTGCGACCTCCCGATGACCAGCCCGGCTACCGTAACCGCCGCTACCACCGCCAGCACGGTCATCGCGATGGGCAGCCAGAGCAGCGAGACGCGGCGGGCGTTGAAAGGGGTCATACGGACTTTCGAACAGAGTAGCTCACGCGCCATCGGTCTTCAGGATTACTCACAGATGCCTCCTCATTCGGACACGGCATCTCATGGCGCCACCGGATTAGTGAGCCCGCACTCTTGGTCGCTCGGCGGGATTTCCGGTGGCCGCGCAGATTCTGCGCAGTCCTCAGGTCGAGCCGCCAGGCTCCATCCGACCTGCGTAAAGGTGGCTTCAACACCATACTCAGGGTGTGCCCAGACGGAGCAGTCCGCGTGGCGCTTGACAACCCAGCGTTTCGTTCGGGCGACGCATGTTCGAGTCCAGAGACACACATAAGTTCGAAACGTGAGCCCCACGCTAACTCGAATTCGGATTGTGGTTCCCCTTGGCAGTGGTTGTGGAATCCAGAACTGAGCCTCGCCGCCAGCTTCAACGGTTCCGGTGAACTCGCCGAGTGGACTGGGGCCAATGGTGGTGCAGTTGCACGGTTCTTCGGCAGGAAACCACTCGCCAGTCAATATCGTTGCTGGGGAACATCCGACTGCCGAGTAAAAAAGCAGTCTCGCCCCGCACCACATTGCGTGAATCGGGGCGGTGATGGGATTCCCCTCTACGTGAAAGAGGGGGTCGAAGAGAACCGGATCAAGCTGGATCGGGTCGTCGCCTTCGAAGTTTGGTGACCCTTCTTGGGCAAGCGCAATCAGAAGCGGATTCCCCTCGGTTCCCACTATTGACGCGATGTAGCACGCGGCCGAATCCAGGAAGGCGCGTTGGGATTCTGCGTCGAGTGAAGCAATCGAGATATCTGCGACCATATGGCCCGATTGCTTGAGGCCCTGGAGCACCATCTCTCGCCCTGCTTCCGGCAGTGCTGCGACCACCTCGCGGAGCGGATCGGTCGATACGAAGCCGTCCTCGAACTCGACAACGGCTGGCACCTGCGAAGTCGCCTGCGCAACTGGAGAGGAGATCAGGCCTTCCCACAACCAGTCTTGGTCATCGGGTATCCCGAAGCGCGTCTTGAGATGCTCAGCAACCGCCTCAGGGGACGCCCCCGGCCAGGTTGTGGCAGTCCAGCCTTGTGCTGCGTTTGCAACGCGCTCAAAGAAGACGCTTGTAAGGTTTGAACCGACCGCGCTTCCGCTCGTATCGATCGCGAGAAAGCCAAGCACGGACACCTTTCCGAGGTCGGATCTGCAGATCGGCTTGAGCTTCCAATCCTGCAGGTGAACCGCACTCCCGGCCACGAACACCGACGAATTCCCGTTGTAGAGGGCAACGGCTTCGGAGATCGAGGGGAGAACGGGCTCGACGACGCCGTCACCGCTCGTAGGCGGGTCAGCCTGCGCGCTTGCGGCGGACGCAAACGCTCCGAGTGCTAGGACCGCCGAAAGCGCGCGTTGGCGGAGGCCGCGGAAACCGGTCGAGATTGACATACGCGGGGCCGGAGTTGTTTTCACAGGCCTGCCACCCGGTAGACGTGATCCGATCTTCATAATGTGATTCCCCAGTTTGTTTCAGCGTTTTCCGGCCTCTCGCGCTGGGATTGCCGACCCCTCGAAACGCAAGACGTGTTGCCCGATCGCTGACCGCCAGCACGGTGACCAGTCGCGTCGGGGCTGTCAAGGCCATCTCGTTGCTGATTTGACAAATTGAACAGTTCCCATCGTCGGGCTGGTTCACCAGGTCTCCCCGTCGGTACCTCACGGAGGCCCCCATGCCCGTGATGGTCGACAGCGAAGGCAAGTACGTGTCTTTCACGCCGACGGTCCCAGTCGCCGCGGGAGCGATCGTCGCTCTCGGCGAACTCGTCGGGATCGCGCCGGTTGCGATCGCCGCGGGCGGCATCGGCCAGATCGCCGTCCGTGGGATCGTGCGTGTTCCGAAGCCGGTCAGCGGCGGTGTCGCTGCAGGCACCAAGCTCTGGTGGGACATCCTTGCTGGAACCGTCGTCCTCGTCCCGTTCACCGACGAGTTCGGACTCGTCCTCACCCCCTACCTCGGCAAGGCCATCGAGGGCGCCGCGAAGAGCGCGACCACGGTCCGGGCGAGGCTTTCCCAGTAGCGAGGCGCGCGTGATCACTCTCACCGTCGACCGATTCAAGGACACATTCTTTGACCGCGACAGCGTCCAGCGCGCCGTCGATCAGGCGCAGTTCGCATCGCTCAGAAAGGGTGGCGCGTCGATCCGCCTCATCGCACGCCGCTCGATCCGCAGGCGGAAGAAGCCCTCCGCTCCTGGCCAACCGCCATCGTCCCGGAAGGGTCAGCTGAAGGAGCTCCTCTTCTTCGGCTACGACGAGCGCGCCCGCTCGGTCGTCGTCGGACCAGCGCGGCTCGACCGTCCCACGGGTGCCCCCAACATCCTCGAGTTCAGTGGAAGCGCGAAGGCCATCGACCGGAGGCGCGTGCGGCGGATCGGCGACGGCGGCGAGATGCGCGTCTCGGATGCCATGATGCCAGGTGCGACCGTGCGGCGGGCCTTTCGAGGCACCGGCCCCTACGTTGCCTACGCAAAGGTGCGCACCGCACGCCAGGCAGCGCATGCGACACGGCTCAACGACCAGCTCTACCGCCCCAATCCCGCGACCGTGCGCATCGCGGCGCGCCCCTACATGCGTCCTGCTCTCGATGCATCGCTCTCACAGCTCCCACGGCACTGGGCGCGCTCGGTGAACGGAGGCTGATGTGGCATCGAACAACGCATCCGGAATCCGCGCAGGCCGCGCCTACGTCGAGCTCGGGGCGAACGACCGCCTCTCGGCGGCGCTCGACAACGCGAAGAAGAAGATCCGCGAGTTCGGCGACGCGGCAAGCGCCGTCGGTGGCGGCATCCAAACGGCAGGCCTTGCGATCATGGCGGCGGGCACGGCGATCGTCGGCTCGCTCGCGGCGGCTGGGCTCTCGTTCGCGAAGGTCGGCAGCGAGCTCAACGACCTCTCGCAGCGGACAGGCGTCTCGGTCGAGGCGCTGAGCGAGCTGCAGTTCGTCTTCGGACAGGCTGGCGTCGAGGCGTCCGATCTCGAGACCGCGGTCAAGAAGATGCAGAAAGCCGTCGTCGAGGCCGCGAACGGATCGAAGGGTGCGAACGAGCTCATCGCACGCCTTGGGCTCTCAGTGGCGGACCTCGCAGCGACGACGCCGGAGGAGATGCTCTCGGCGTTCGCCGATGGGCTTGCGACCGTGTCGAACCCCTCCGAGCGCGCGGCACTTGCGATGGAGCTCTTCGGCAAGTCGGGGACCAAGCTTCTCCCGGTTCTCTCGCAAGGAGCCGAGGGGCTGGCCCGCATGCGCGAGTACGCGCGCGACCTCGGACTCACCGTGTCGACCGACGCCGCGCAAGCGGCAGACGTCCTCGATGACGCGATCGGCGAACTCACCGCGACCGTCCGCATGCTCGTCTTCGAGGTGGGCTCGGCGCTTGCGCCCGTCTTCCTTGATGCGGTGACGGTGCTTCGGGGTGTCGCGAGTGCGACGATCGAGTGGGTCCGCACCAACCGCGACGCCGTCGTGACGGCGCTCGCCGTCGGTGCGGCGCTCGTCGGGATCGGCACGGTCCTCGCCGTCATCGGCGGCGGACTTGTCGCGCTCGGGGCGGTGATCACCGGCACGGCGACCGTGCTCGGCTTCCTTTCGGCCGCATGGGCCGTCGTGAGCGCCACCGCGACCGCCGCCTGGACCGCGATGACGGGGCCGGTCGGGCTCGCCGTCGCCGGTGTGCTCGCGGTCGGCACCGCGCTCCTCTACGTGACCGGGGTCCTCGGCCAAGTGGCCGACTACTTCGGCGAGGTCTTCACGGCGCTTGCGAGCGACCTGACGGCCACATGGGGAGGCGTGCGCGACGCGCTTGCCGCCGGTGACCTGGCTCTCGCGGGCGAGATCGCCCTGCAAGGCCTGAAGGTCGTCTGGATCCGCATCCTGAACGAGATCAAGGGATTCTGGAACACCTGGGTCTACGACCTCGCTGGCGCCTTCACCGTCATCGAGATCACGGCCCGCGAGATCTTTGCGGCGATCGTCGATTCGGTCGTCGGCGGCGTCCTCTCGATCGTGCAGGCGCTCGCCGAGGTGACCGGGATTGGCGACGAGGCCGCGCGTCGGCTCAAGCAGGACTACGACCGCCAGGCGGCGGCCGACAACGCCGCGCGCGAGCAGGAGCTGATGGACCGGATCGCAGCCCTCGAGCGCGAGCGCTCGGCCGTCAACGGCGCGAACCAAGCGGAACTCGACGCGGCGCGTGCCGAGCTCGACCGACTCCGAACGCAGGCATCCGACGCCCGCAAGGAGCTGGATGTCCAGCGCGCGAACCCGCCCTCGTTCGAGATGCCCGAGTTCGAGCCCATCGAACTGAAGGTCGACGAACCCAAGGTCGAGGCGATCAAGGCCGCAGGCGCGCAGGTCGAGCGCGTGGAGCGGTCGTTCCGCACCGCAGGGACGTTCAACTTCTCGGCGGCGGCCGGGCTCGTGGGTCCGTCGGAACAGGTGCAGCAGAAGATCGCGAATGCCACGCAGGCGACCGCGAGCAACACCCGCAGCATCCTCGACGCCATCAAGGGCGGCGGACTCGTCTGGAGCTGAAGCATGCCGACCACCGTCCACCAGCTCATCGAGGGAACCGAGGTCACGACGGGCGCAAGTCCGTCCGTCACGCTCAAGTACTTCGTCGACGGGGCCGCGAGCGAGAACGCCGCGCTCGATGCCGTGCTCTCGACCTGCCCCTCGACCTACAACGGCATGCCGCGGCAGTCGCGCTCGGCAGAGCCAATCAGTGACACGAAGTACCTCGTCACCGCCCGCTACTCGCCGCAGGAGTCGAACGACCAAGGGTCCTCCGGTGGCGCGCCTCCGGAGAGCTCCTACGAGTTCTCGACGGGTGGAGGGAGCGAGACGATGTTCGTGTCGCTCTCAACCAAGCAGCGCGTCGCGCTCCCGGGCGGACCGCAGGCCCCCGACTTCCACAGCGGCGTCAACGTGACGAACGACGGTCCGCAGGGCGTCGAGCGCACGGTTCCGATCTTCAACTTCAGCGAGACGCACTACAAGACCGCAGCAGCGGTGTCGAATTCCTACGTCGCCACGCTCTTTGCGCTCACCGGCACCGTCAACAACTCGGCCTTCCGAGGCTTCTCGGCGGGCGAGGTGCTCTTTCTTGGCGCGCGCGGCTCGAAGCGTGGCGTCAACGGCGACTGGGAGATCACGTACTCCTTCGCCGCGAGCCCGAACGTCACCGGCGGCACCATCGGCGGCTTCACGGGCATCAACAAGGACGGCTGGGACTACCTCTGGTTCCTCTTCGAGGACAAAGAGGACCCCAACGCCGAGAAGGTCGTCCGTCGGCCGCGGGCGGCGTACGTCGAGCAGATCTACAAGCGAGGCGGCTTCGCAGGGCTGGGGATCTGACCGATGTCGGACTACCTGAAGAGCGTGAGGCGTGGAGAGCCGATCGACCTCTCCGCAGCCGCATGGAACAAGCTCATGGACATGGCCCGCCGCGACGGCGAGCGCGGTGCATCCGGCGTGGCCGACCCGCTCTTCGCCCGGCGCGACCGCGACCTTGTCCTCCTGAAGAACATCTCGGGGATCGAGTACCCCCGCTGGGGCGTGCTCGGACTTGGTGCGCCCGTCTACCTGCCGCAGCACAATCCGCCGAGCGGGAAGCAGGAGCTCCCGCAGGACTTCGCGGAGAACCTGGTCCTCAAGGGCGAGATGCCCGTCGCGGGCGTGCACGAGGGACTGTTCGGCGTGCTGCTCCAGCCGCTCAAGGACGGCGAGATCGGCCCTGCGGTGGTCTCGGGCACCTTCGGCTGCGTGATCGTCGTCCAGGACGAGCGCCACCGCTTCGCCGACGTCTATCCATCGCGCGCCGATCTCGGATCGGGTGAGAGCCTGTCGAGCGGGACCCCACTCGTCGACGGCGACGTCTACCTCCGCAGCTGCGACCACGGTGGTGCGGAGATTCTCTGGAAGGAAGCTGGGCTCGGCGAGCGCTACGCGGCGCTGCGTCTCGCGCAGCAGCCACGCACGCGCTTCCGAGCCATTCTCGGCGTCGCCCACCTCCTGCCCGGCGAACGCTTCCGCTGGCGCTACGAATGGCAGGAGGCACGGATCGACGCGGATCCCGGAAGCACCACCTACGGGAGCTACGTGCCGCTCGAGCACGGGCTCTCGAGCAAGGACAAGGCGGGCGCCGAGTCAGAGCCGCGCTTGGCGATGAACCGCTACGAGTCGCACCTCTCCCAGATCCATCCGCAGCCCGATGACGGCATCGAGGGCTTCGCCAACGCAGGCGCGTGCCTCGTACCGGGTTTGCCTGAATCGTGTCCGCCGGAGCGGGCCGCGGTGCCGATCCTCCAGCCGATCCTGTCCGGGGTCTGCGTCGAGATCGCCGCCGAGCCAGATACCCTCGGCAACACGCGTTACACCTTCGAGGCGCTCAACGGCGTGATCTTCACCGAGATGACCGTGCCTCAGCCCGGAGGGACTCTCCAGTGAACGGACGCGCGATCAAGTCCGGCGAGGTGGTCGAGGCGATCCTCGCGATCGACGCCATGCGGCCCCAGCCTCGCTTCGTTCTCCATCTCGGCGCCGGAGACAACGCGCTCGTGTCGGCACTCAGGAGGAGGCGCTGTGACGGGCTCGGCGTCGATCCCGCCAGCGAGGAGGCCGACGTGCGCGGACCGATCGGGACCAACCAAGGCGAGCGCGTTCCCGTCGGCGACGGCGTGGCCGACTGCGTCGTGATGCTTGGCGCGACCACCGCGGGCCTTGATCACGCGTGGGCCGAGATCCGGCGAGTCGCACGTCCAG
This sequence comes from Pseudomonadota bacterium, assembly GCA_039796375.1. Lineage (GTDB taxonomy): Bacteria > Myxococcota_A > Polyangia > Polyangiales > Polyangiaceae > SZUA-265. Next base: position 3,762 of record JBDKJZ010000057.1, on the reverse strand, counting down.
GCGCGCACTACCTGCTGTCGTTCGGGCGAGTTCCCACGTCGGCGTGGTGCGCGGCGAGGCTCACCGGCGCGACGGTTTCGCGCAGGCACCCCTTCGTCTGGGGAACGATCCATGCGTGAGCATGCAGGTGACATCGCGGCGCTCCAGTCCGGCATCCGCCAGCGCAGGCCAGCGCCGAGCGGCGTGCGACTGTGGACCGCCGACTTCGACCACGTATCCCTCGCGAACTTCTACCGCGGCAGGCACGCATTCCTCATCCTCTCCGGGCCGAGCCTGCTGACGCACGACCTCTCGAAGCTCTCGCGGCGCGGCATCTTCTCGATGGGCGTCAACAACTCCTGGACCGTGCACAGACCGACGCTCTGGACGTGCGTCGACTCGCCCGACCGCTTCGTCGACGTCGGGTGGAAGGACCCCGGCATCACGAAGATCGTGCCGGTCGAGCACTGGAACTCGCGCCTGCGCGTCGCGCTCGGCGAGGGCCGCTTCCGGCAGAGCCAGTTCCGCGTGGCCGACATGCCTGGCGTGCTGATGTACCGGCGCAGCGACTCGTTCGACCACCGCACGTTCCTCCGCGCCGACACGATCTCGTGGGGCTGCCACACGGCGGCGACCGACTCGCTCGGCATCAAGGGCAAGCGCAGCGTCATGCTCGCCGCGCTCGGGCTCCTCCACTACCTCGGATTCCGCAGCGTCTACCTCCTCGGCGCCGACTTCAGGATGGCGACCGACCGCAAGTACGCCTTCGACGAGAACCGCTCCGCGCAGTCGATCCGCCACAACAACGTGCTCTACGACAGCCTCGACCGGCGCTTCCACGCGCTGCTGCCCGAGTTCAGGAAGGCAGGCTTCGAGGTCCTCAACTGCTGCCAGGACAGCGGGCTGACCGCGTTCCCGAAGATCGGCTTCGACGAGGCGGTCGAGCGCGCGAGCGCCGAGTGCTCGAAGCCCGTGCCCACAGACGGCTGGTACGAACCGGCCAAGGAGAAGAAGCCATGCCCGTGAACTCAAGCGGCGCCTCCGGACAGATGCGCTACTTCCTCTACATCCCCGTGTGGGCCACGACCCAGCAGCCGCAGGGCTCGTCCGGCACGCAGGAGTCGAGCGGCGAGTCCTCGGGATGGTCAAGCTCCGGCGAGCCGAGCTCGAGCCAGTCGTGGACCGAGTCGTCCGGCTCGTCGAGCGGCAGCGAGGGTTCCTCCGGCCACTCCTCGGGCGACACCAACGGCTCGCCCGGCACGAGCGGCGGATCCCCCGGATCGCCCGGCAGCTCAGGCGACTCGAGCGGCGACGGCTCCGGCGGCGGCTCGGGGGGCGGAGGCGGAGGTGGCGGCGGAGGCGGCGGCTCGGGCGGCGGAGGTGGCGGCGGCGGCGGTTCCGGCGGCGGCGGATCGAACTGCCTGCTGTACGGCACGCGCGTCACCCTGGCCGACGGCACGACCGTCGCGATCGAGGAGCTGCGCCCCGGAATGGAGGTCGCGTCGCTTGCGGTGCCCGGCCTCGAGACCGACGTCGACTACCGCGCCCAGTACGCGTGGCTCTCCCCGCACGGCCTCGATGCCTGCGCGCCGCGCACCGTGCGCATCGACCACGTGAGGAAGGGCGAGCATGACGGCCACTACGTGATCAACGGACGCATCCGCGCGACCTTCGAGCACCCGTTCCTCGTCCGCCGCGGCGACGAGTGGGGCTTCGCGTCCGCGCACCTCCTCGAGATCGGCGACCTGCTCATCGTGCCCGCCGCGGGCGGAGGGCTCGCCGAGGAGCGCATCGCCTCGCTCGAGGCGCGCTCGGGCGTCGTGCGCACCGTGTCGATCCACGTGCCCGGCACGAACATGTTCCTCGCCGACGGCGCCTGGACCCACAACGACGCGCCGAGCTTCGACACGTTCGGCTCGCCGTCAGGCTCATCGGGACCGGGCAGCGGCTCGTCGAGCGGAAGCTCCTCGGGCTCAGGCAGCGGAAGCGGCAAGTCGAGCGGGTCGAGCTTCAACTCCGACTCCGGCGGCACGCCGAGCGCGTCGGTCTGGTCGCAGAGCTCGCAGTCGTACACCTCCGGCGGTGGAGGCGGCGGTGGCGGGCTCTCGGGCGGAGGCGGCATCGACAGCGGCGGCGGCCCCGGCGGTGGCGGCTGGGGCCAGTGGGGCAACGGGCACGTCTGATGCCGCGCCGGTGGCACGTCATCGCCAACTTGTGCCGCAAGCACGGCCTGCGCCGCGGCGTCGAGCTCGGCGTGCGCGAGGGGCGCTTCACGAAGCACCTCCTGCTGCACGTGTCCGACAGCCACATGACCGGCGTCGACTCGTGGTGCTCGCTTCCTGCGCGTGACGCGCCCGGCGCCGAGACCTACGAGCGCTGGCCCATGGCTCGCTTCCGCGCCGAGGCGCTGTCGCTCGCGTCGCTCTTCCCGGGCCGCTGCCGCATGCTCGAGATGACCACCGACGAGGCCGCGCTCGTCGTGCCGGACGCCAGCGTGGACTTCGTGTTCGTCGACGCCGATCACACCGAGGAGGCGGTCGCGCGCGACATCGCGACGTGGACGCCCAAGGTGCGGCCGGGCGGGTTGATCGCGGGCCACGACATCCGCTGGCCCACCGTGCGCCGCGCCGTTGCGGCAAGCGGGCCGTTCGAGGAAGCGGGCCACGACCAGGTGTGGCTGAGGTGGATCAAGTGACGCCGACGGTCGCGTGCGTGCTCCGCTCGGGCGGGCGCTACACCCCGGAATGGGTGCTGCGGCTCAAGCGCGGCATCGAGCGCCACGCGAGCGGTCCCCACCGCTTCGTGTGCCTGTCCGACGTCGACGTGCCCGGCGTCGAGGTGCTTCCGCTCCGCGAGGGCTGGCCGGGGTGGTGGTCGAAGATCGAGCTGTTCCGTCCTGGCCTACTCACCGGACCGACGATCTACCTCGATCTGGACGTCGTGGTCACCGGCGACGTAGCGCCGCTCTTCCGTGCGTGCGATCGGTTCACGATGGTGCACGAGCGCGGCAAGGCGGACTACTTCAACTCGTCGGCCATGGCATGGATCGGTGAGATGGTCCACGTGTTCGAGGCCTTCCGTCGCGACCCTGCCCGTCACATGGAGCGGTTCCGTCGACACCCGCGCATCGGCGACCAAGCGTTCATCAGCGACCTCCTTGTGGGCGGGGGCAGGGCGCCGCGGACGTTCAAGCGCGTGCTCGGCTACGACGCGATCGTGTCGTACAAGCGCGACCGCTGCGAGGGCGGTCCCCCGCCGCGCGCGTGCATCGTGAACTTCCACGGGCTGCCGAAGCCGTGCGACTTCAAGACTGGCTGGGTGGCGGACGCTTGGAAATGAAAACCCCCGGCGGAGCAGTGCTCACGCCGGGGGCTTCCGGGGGTCGGACGGTCGGAGAGCAGCGCCGCCGGGACGATCGCCGGGGGGCAGCGGTTCTGCCCGACGGCTCGCGCCGCACCGTCCTACCCCTATCACCGCTCGAGGCGGACGGATGTGACATCAGGGCCGAAGAATTTCGCACGAGCCTGCCCGGCTCCGGGGCAGGGCGTCGCGCAAATCATTGTCTCTGATGGCTTTACGGCGTCTGCCGCGGGTTAGTTCCACGGTCGATCTGACCGAGTTCTCTGGTCGCGGGCGGTCCGGGCGTCCGAACGGCGTCGGTCCAGGACTACTTCAAGAGGCGTTGCGAACAGCAGCCCTCGCCAAACGCACGAGAGACGCGTCCTCCACGAGGGCGCGTCTTTCGCTTTGTGCGCAGCGTTTTCGAGGGGTGGGCCAGGGCGG
>JBDKJZ010000056.1:0-16575 GCA_039796375.1 Pseudomonadota bacterium | reverse complement strand
CGACGTCATCGCGTTCCCGCTACTTCGTCCAGAAGCGAAAGACTGACCCTCGAATGAGCCTAGCGACGAACCTAGTGAGTAGCGCGTGGCTGGCTCAATCGAACGATTCCCCCGAGCTCTGGGCGCGGAGCGTCGCGTGGGCGATGGCTCAGCCGCGCGCTCTGCAGGTCACTGTGGCGATTGGCCTCGTACTCCTACTCGTCTGGGGTAGCGCACGCTTTCTCAAGTGGGCGTTCAAGTTCGGGTCGGACAAAGTGATGTTGGGCGCTGCGGTGTTCTGCCTCCTATGCGCGCTAGGTTTCGGTACCTGGGTGAGCCAGCTCCCCGAAACGCGGGGGGGGCAGTTCATTCTGTGGCATCAAGTTGTGCGTGGCGCGGCTTTGGTCTTCACCGTGGTGTTCGCCTTCCTGCTCATGTTGCTCTCGATTCCATGGGGGCTGTCTCGGGTCGAGCGCAGCGGCCCAGTCGGGTTCGTGTCCGCCCGCCACATGCGCGCCAGCAAGAGCGGGTTTCTAACCGTCATTAGCGTGCTGAGCATTCTCGGCGTCTTCCTTAGCTCATTCGCGCTCTGCTCAGTCATTTCAGTGATGGGTGGGTTCGGCGCCGATTTGAAGCGCAAGATCCTCGGAAACAACGCCCATATCAGTGTCGACTACGACAACGTTGGCGGCTTCGCCGACTGGGATAGCGCGCTCACCCAGACTCGTGTTCTCGACGGCGTCGTTGCGGCGACGCCCATGGCCCAGGGGGAGGCCATGATCTCTAGCAACTCGAATACGGCCGGCGTGAACATCCGAGGCGTTGATCTCGAGAGCGTGGGCACGGTGATCGATCTTGTGAAGAATATTGAGGTCGGCGACTTCCGCTATTTGACCGACACGGATGAACTCGCCGACCTGCCCCCTGACACCGTGATTGGCATCGGGCCGGGTGGACACTCCTACCTGCAGGCGCCCCGCATCCAAGCGAAGACGATGGACTTGGCTCCTGACGTCAAAGAGGTGCTTCGGGCGCCGGACGCATATCCCGGACTGATCCTGGGACGGGAGCTCGCGAGGAGTCTCCACGTGTTGGTGGGCGATGAGCTGCGTCTGGTGGCCCCGCTCGGAGACCTTGGACCGATGGGCGTGATGCCCCGTACGCGGCACTACCGCGTAGCGGGGATCTTCTATAGCGGCATGTACGAGTACGACGCGAGCCACGTGTACATGCGGCTCGAACAGGCACAAGACTTCTTGGATCTTCAGGGCAAGGTAACGAACATTGAGGTGAGGGTTGAGGACGCGGAGGCGGCGACACTCGTCGTCGGACGTGTCCAGAATGCTCTGAAGGAACGCGGCTTGCGAGTGCGCGACTGGAAAGAACTCAACAAGAACCTATTCTCTGCGTTAAAGCTGGAGAAGATTGCGACGTTCATCATCCTGTGTTTGGCGATTACCGTCGCGTGTTTCTGCATCATTTGCACACTGCTCTTGATGGTCACCGAGAAGAGCAAAGAGATCGCCATCATCAAGTCTCTGGGGGCAACGGACAACATGGTGCTGCGCATCTTCATGTTGGAGGGATTGATGATCGGCGGGGTGGGGACCTTGCTAGGCGTGGTGACCGGGTGGGTCGCGGCTGAAGGCTTGCAGCGCTTCGGGGTCAAGTTGGATCCAGAGGTGTACTACGTGGACCGACTACCCATCGAAGTGAACCCAGCTGATTACGCTCTGGTCGCTCTGTGCGCTCTGGTCATCACCGTGCTGGCGACGATTGGCCCGGCGCGCGCGGCCGCCCAACTTCGGCCAGTGGACGGGATTCGTTATGAGTGACACGCAGAACATGAAGCCACAACTAGGCGACGGACCGTTGGTCGCAGGGGAGCCGTTGGTCGTCGGCAAGGGGGTGACCAAGGTCTTTCATCACATGGGGAACCTGGTCGAGGTCCTCAAGGGCATCGACTTGACCATCAACCAAGGCGAGGTGCTCAGCATCGTGGGCGCTTCCGGTGCTGGAAAGAGCACGCTGCTGCACTGCATGGGGACCCTGGACGTGCCAAGCGGCGGGAGCCTGACCTTGGCCGGTCAAGAGCTGACGCACCTCTCGGGGTCCAAGCTTGCCCATGTGCGCAATCGTTTCGTCGGGTTCGTATTTCAGTTTCACCATTTGCTGCCCGAGTTCAACGCCCTCGAGAACGTGATGTTGCCGGGGCTTATCGGGGGGCGCAGCCGCGCTGAAATGGCCAAGCGCGCCAAAGACCTGCTGGAGGTCGTGGGGCTGGGTCACCGTGAGACCCATCGCCCAGGCGAACTCTCCGGCGGGGAGCAACAGCGCGTCGCGGTTGCCCGCGCGCTCGCTCTTTCCCCCAGGCTGATCTTGGCGGACGAGCCTACCGGTAACCTCGACAGCAAGACTGGCGACAATGTCCACGACTTGTTCTTCGCGATCAACCGCGAGTTCCGGACCACGATCGTCGTCGTGACCCACAACCCCGGCTTCGCGCAGCGTATGCCACGAGTCGTCGAGATGCGCGACGGGCGGATCGTAGCCGATCAACCAGGCACGAACAGTCCCGTCCAAGCCTGAGAGTCGCAGCCGACTGCGGCTCTTGGGATGCGATTGCGGCCGCCGGCGCGGGTTACGGCCCGCTGCAGGCGCCCATCAGGGATCGCCTGGGTCAGCGTCGCCGTTGAGCAGCGATGGAGTGACCGTGGTGCGCTTGAAGTTCTTGATTTGCACTTGTCCCGGGGGCGCCCCTTTCGCCTTCGAGACCTGGGAGGCCTTGCACACGTGGACTACTGCGCGTGGAGCTCCCCGTGACTTCGAATACCAAGCGGCCAACTGAGCCGCCTGTTCCACGACCTCGGGCGGAACATCGCCCGCCGTGGGGTTTTGGATCACCACGTGACTTCCCGGGGTACCGCCGGCGACGTGCAGCCACACGTCGTTGCCCTTGGCGACTCGCAGTGACAAGTCGTCGTTGTCTTTTGCACTGCGCCCCACCAAGACGCTGAAGCCGCCAACGAGCACTGTGCGATAGGGCTTGCCGTTACTGGCCATGCAGCGGGAGATACCACAACCAGCGGTCCCCAGTGACCGCAATTGAGTCCGCGACTGTTACGGAACGAGTGGCTCGTCGAAACGACGCACCCGCGTGTGGCAGTAGGGCTTCTTGCCGGTCCGGTTGTAGTAGTCTTGGTGGTACTGCTCCGCCGGCCAAAAAGTGCCTGCAGGCCTGAGCTCAGTGACCACTTGAAAACCGCGGGCCTTGAGCTGAGAGATGAGGCTCTCAGTGACGGTCCGTTCTTCGGGGCCACTAAAGAAGATCGCCGAGTGGTACTGCGGACCGAGGTCAGGTCCTTGACCGTCTGCTTGGGTTGGGTCGTGGATTTCGAAGAAGCGCTTCGCGACCTGTTCATAAGAAACCTTGCTGGGCTCGTAGCGGACACGCACCGTCTCCAGGTGCCCGGTCTCTTTAGCAACAACGTCCTCATAGCTGGGCGACTCCACGTGGCCTCCCATGTAACCTGATTCCACGGACAGCACGCCTTCTAGCTGCTCAAGGTAGTGCTCGACCCCCCAAAAACACCCCCCTGCAAAGTACGCCAACGCTTGGGCCCGGGCCTGAGTAGGGGTGCCCAGGTTTGAGACCGCTTGGCTCGCCACTGGCGGGGCGTCTTGTTGCGGCTTGGTGCAACCCGTGGCCGCAATCACGCACGACAGGGAGATGATGCAGAGCTTTGACATAGTTCCTTCCTACGTCGCGCAACGCGGGCGGTCACAAAAAAAGGCTAGACCCACCATCCCGCCGGCTGTTTGTGGCTCGCCGCGGGGCGCGGCGGTAGCGCTTGCGTTCAAGAACCAAGTTTGAGACGACGCGGCTCGTGACCCCGGAGCCCGCTTCCCCGTACGCTTGGTTCGCCGAAGACGCCGACGCCAAAGTTACCGCTATCGCGCAGCGCTTCTACGACCTGATGGAGCAGACGGAGCCTGAACTGCTCGCCGTCCACCGTCAGGAGATACCCGGCAAGATCCCGCCCGTGACCCGTGAGCGATTTGCGCTGTTCTTTATCGGCTGGCTCGGCGGACCACAGGATTATACGCGCCTGCACGGTCATCCACGGCTACGGATGCGTCACGCGCACGTGGCGGTGACGGTCGCTCTTCGAGACGCGTGGCTACGCTGCATGCACCAAGCGATTCACGAGCTGACCGCGCCGGGGCCGATGCAAGACTTCGTGAATCACCGAGTGGCGGAGGTGGCCGACTTTCTTCGCAACGCCGACTGAGTCTGGCTCGTAAGTCAGGGCTGCGCGGTCGCCCAGGTGACGCAGGCGTCGAAGATCTTCCAGCCGTCGGGTGTCATGTCCATCGTGGTCAAATCCACTTTTTCTTCGTCTTCGAGGAACCAATGGACGCGTCGGGCCGGCGCGGGCACGCCGTCTAGAGGTGCGCCTTTCTCTATCGCAAGCAGAGTGAAGTTGCCGGGCTCACCATCCTGGGTCGCCACCTGGCTCGGAGATGCCGTGGGATTCTGTCCAACGGTCATGATGTGCGGAACAGTGTAGACCTCGACCGTTCCCGTCAGGCCGGCCGCGATGGGGTGCGTGGGATCCTCGATCTGGATCGCGGTCTTGCCGTTGACCTTCTTGCCCTGCTGCGCAGCGCCGAGAGGGCCCAAGTAGTTTTGCTCAGCGGTCACGACGGGCGCAGTGTTCTTCGTGTACTTTGCGGCCAATGGGGCGCTCTCGCACGCTTCTGAAATCACGATCAGATCGTACAGCTCTGCCGGCTCCGGATCGGTGTCGACCACGCGGGTGACCTGAAACCCCAGACCTTCCAAGCGCTTTATGTAGGCGGCGTCCCCCAGCTCCTTGTCTCGCGAGACCAACAGGGCCTTGCCTCCTCGCGTTCCGCCTCCTGCTCCGCCGCTGGAGCCGCCAGCGCCTGCCGTCGCGCCGCCGGAGCCGCCAGTACCTGCTGTCGCGCCGCCGCTGGCTCCGCCACCAGTCCCTGCCGTCGCGCCGCCGCTGGCTCCGCCAGTCCCTGCCGTCGCGCCGCCGCTGGCTCCGCCAGTCCCCGCCGTCCCGCTACCGCTGGAACCTCCGGACCCCGTGTCTCCACCACCGCCGGTACCCGTCTCCTTGCCGCCTGCCGCCATGGAGCCGGTCATGCCGGCGCTGCCCGGGGTCCCTCCAGTAGTGTTCTCCGCTGGGGGAGGTGTAGGCGCAGAGCCGCCGCTCGCCTCGCCGACATCACCTTCGAACGCAGCAGAGCCGCCGCAGGCGGCTAGGCACAACCCGACCAAAACACACCAGGGCGACGGAGCTTGAAACACTGAAAGCATTGTTTGCATCAGGCCAGAGGAGATACGAACTGTCAATTCGACTGGCGTCCTATGCTGGTTCGAACACTAGGGGCGTCCGCGGGGGCCCGAGAGGCGATGACCCCTTCCGGTACAGCGCGTAGGAGTCGAACAAGAACGGCGCAGTCGCCGGCCAAGACAGATCCACTGCCCAGCCGCGTCGGGACACAGATTTTTCACCATTGCTTCGAACCGATCGGTGGCACGTGGACCGCGCCGAGGCTTCTGTCGCTCCGTGGTGCGAGGCGTTAGAAAACGCTTGCGTCACCACACTACGAGAGGGTACTAGCGGCGCCCCGGACGGCGGTGCTTACGAGCCCCCGTCGTGAAACAAGACACACACTTGTTGCGCAGATCGCGTCGCTCGCGGGTTATTTGCTTTGAGAACATCTATGTCTAGCTCACCAGCCGTCGTCGAAATACCGCAGAAACAAGCGACCGCCGGAGTGGCGGCGCTGTTACTGCTTCTACTCATGCCCGCGATGGCGGCACTGGACGTGCTAGCCGTTGAGCTTTACCTCGGGGATCGTGTTCGTCCGCTGACACTGCTAATGGTCGGCGCGCTGGCCTTGTTCGTGTATGCGCTCAATGGCCTCACGGACTCGGCGGAAGACGCTGTGAACGATCCGGTGGGCAGCGCGGGGCGGCGGCAACACGCGTTCTGGACGCTCGGGAGTTCAACGAGCGTGCTGGTCGGGGCTGGCTCCGTGATGTGGGGACGCGGCGAATTGAGTCCGATTTACGCGGTCTTGATAGCGGTCGGTGTCGTGTACTCCGTTCGCGTCGTTCCGTGGCCTTCGGCGCGAGGTGTTAGGTGGGTGCGCCTCAAAGACGTTGTGTTACTCAAGAATCTGGCGATCGGTGGCACGTGGGCCGCGGCCGTTTTCGCGGTCCCAGTCATCGAGCTGCCCTTCGCCCCCGCGAAGCCCCAGGTACTCGCCCTGGTCGGCCTGGGCTATGCAGCGATCTCGGCGGTCAATTCAATCTACTCCGACATGCGCGACGAAGCAGGTGACCGCCAGGCAGGCGTGAATACCCTGCCGGTGCGCTTCGGCGCGTCCAACTGCCACCGAGGGATCTTCATCGCGATGAGCGCCTGGGTCGCCCTGCTGCTGTGGTGCTTCGCGAGCGGAGTGATCGACGGCGGACACCTCTGGCTGTTGTCTTCAGCGGCGCTCGGGTACCCGCTGACCGTTTGGTGGACTAAGGAGCACCTGCGGCTCAGTCGTACGGCGTGCAACTACGTGGTCGAAACTTCTGACCTCTTGTTCTGTCTCGGTCTGCTAGTGCTTGCGATCTGAGCGCGAAGGTTTCCCTGCTGTGCCAGGCCACGCGCAAGAAAGAACGCTGACTGGCGCTATTGGGGGAAGTTCATGCTTCGCTCCCGCGTCAAGACCGCAACACTCACACTACGGCGTCGGAATAGCGTGCAGCACGTCGCCGCTCTGCACGTCTAGTGCGCTCAAGACGTCAGCGCTGACACCCAGCTGTTCTTCACCCATGTACAGATCGGCGGGCAGTGCGCGAAAGTACGGGGACTCATCGTAGAAGCGGGCGACGAGCCCCCGGCTCTGGGGTGGTTCGCTGACCGCTTGCACAGGTAGCGCCCGATAGCGCTGCACTAGAGTCACCTGACCCGTCTCTGCGAAGAAGTGAGGGCCGCCGTCGAAAGGGTCCACGCGGTTGCCATAGTAGAAGCCTACGCGCCGCAGCATTTTCTCCACGCCACGCGTCTGCTCGCCGACCTGGCCGATCACCGAGCGGGCGGCCTCATCGAGCAGGCTGGCGTAGACCGGCGCGCTCGGAAACAGATCCCGTATGAAGTCTTTGTTCTCGTGGGACAGCCGATCGGCTTCGCGGTAGCTCATGTTGGTGAAGCGGCGACCGAGGGCGTTCCACAGGTGACTGGTGCCGTCTGCTTCGAGCGGGGGTAGCAACTCAGCAAGCAGCTGCTCTTGAAACGCTGCACGTCGCGCGGCGATAAACAGAAAACGGACGTAGGAGATGCACAGCCCTAGGCGCTCTGGGGCGCGGCGGTACGCTGGATCAACCACGAGCCCTCCGAGCTCAGTCGGGCCGTCATACGAGAAGCCAATGCGCAGCGCTTCGTGTTCGAAGTGCAGGTTCAGATCGCGCGAGTACTTCTCTTCAGTGAAAACATCGAAGTAGATGTAGGGAGCGTCGCGGGACCCCAGCTGGGCTACGATCGTCGAGGTGCCCACCGCGCGCCGTTCTTGGTTGTCGTACAGCAGGAACACGTACTTGCGCTTGGGCTCCGGAAGCGCGTCGCCTTGGAAGCTCTCCGCCGAGCGCTGTAAGAGACGGCTGACCGCGGCGCTGTCGGCGGGCAAGTTGACGCTGTTCAAGTGCTGCGCAAGCGCGAGCAGCGCGTCGTGATCGCTCGGGAGCGCGGCGCGAATCTCGTAGCGGACCTGCTGGGTAGGCATGGGCTAGCTCGCGCTCTCTAGCAAGTCGCGGACCGTGTCGGGCAAGAACCCGTAGTTCTCGGCGGTCGCTATGAGCGTTGAGTTTTCTGGGAGTTCAACCAAGAACGGGCGCACGTACGGAGTCGAATCGAGTCCCGCGAGTCGCCGCTCGAGCGGCGGCATCGCCATCGCGACAGCCTCGCGTGCTCGCGCAGGCTGCCGAGCTTCGTTATAGGCGTCGTGCAGCGCCAGATAGACGACGGCTTCGTTTAGCAGACTCGGCGCGCCCGATTGCAGGAGGTCGGCGGCTTCTCGGGCAAGGCTGAGGGCTCGCTCAGGTTGCCCGCACAAGAGCTCGGCGCGTGACCACATCCCCAGCGCGACGGGCAAGACATCGCGGTTCTGCGTCGCTCTGTAGGCTTCGGCGGAGAGGTTTAGCAAGGCGCGCGCGCGTGCGCGGTTCTTGGTCGAGTTGCTGTTTAGTAGCTCGACGCCGCGATAATACAGAGCACCCAAGTTCTCGCGCGAGGGCGCCGCCCAGATGTTCCCCGCCGCAGCGTCTGCATCCGCGCGTAGCTCGGCCAAGATCCCGTCCAGCTCGCGATCGGTGCCGAATGAACCCGCCCAGCACAGGAGCAACATTTGCGAGTGGTGTTTCGCTCCGGGGCTCCCGATCGCTTCAGCCAAGGCGAGCCCTTTGAGCAACAACTCACGGGCTTCTTTACGGGCGCCAAACGTGGTCAACGCGAACCCCAAGTTGGTCGTGAGCACCGACTCTCGCTCGCGCAGGTCGGCTTCGCGTGCGGCCGTGACTGCGTTGCGTCGCGCGGCGAGCGCTTGCCGAAGCGCGCCTTGACTTTGCCGCACGATGCCCAGCGTTTGCCAGGCGTCGACCGCAGCCCCCTTCATTCCGCGCGTTTCCGCCAGCTGGAGAAGGCGAGCCACTTCGATCTCCGCATCGCCGGAGCGTCCAGCGAAAGCGGCACGGCTGGCGAGCTCGGCGCTGCAGCGTGCTTCCTCGTCGTGCAGACCCAGATCCCGCGCTGAATCGCGAGTTTCCGCGAGGCGCTTGTCGATGTCCTCGCCTTGCGCCCGCGCCGCGTCGTACCGAGCGCGCGCGCCGCGGGCATAAATGTGACAGCGTGGGTCGTGGGCGCTCTCTTCCAGCGCGCGAATAGCGCTATCTCTCTCACTTGCACGGGCATCGCGCCGACTCCACGCCTCATCGAGCAAGCGTGCTCTGGCGAACGCTTCACGTGGGGTTTCGGCGAAGCTCAATGCGCGCTCCGCCATCGTTAGTGCAGCCTCTAGGGCATGCGCACCTAGGGCGCTCTGCGCAGCAGAAGCCCAGTACTCCGCGGCTCGCCGCGGCTGCTGCGAGAGATCGTAGTGGCGAGCTACGATCGCAGGATCTTCGCTGCGTGTGCTCAACCAGTTCGCGGCCAGCGCGTGAAGAGCCGTACGCTGCTCGGCGCCCAGGCTGCCATAGGCGACGTCTCGAACTAGCGCATGTTTGAATTGCCACTCCCGCATACCCGTGAACCGCGGGGCAGGCTGCGTGACCAAGATCTCTTGCTGACACAGCTCTTCAAGCACACTCAGCGCGTCGCTTGTCCCGAGCGCTTCCAGGCAGCCGTCCCAACAGGACAGCCCCAGCACGCTCACCCGGCCCAGCGCGTCGCGCGCGTCTTCGTCGAGCGCGTCCAGGCTCACCTGGATGGCCGCTTGGATCGTTGGAGCGCTGGAGACACTGCGTCCCGAAGCCGCGAGCCTCGAGAGCTCCTCCGCGAACAACGGGGAGCCGCCCGCTTGCTCCACGATCTTGTCCAGCGCTTCCCCAGAGAGCGCCGTGCCCGAAGCGGCCTCCGCGATACGACGCGTTGCGCGCTCCGACATCGGGTGCAGGTCGATGCGCACGTGGTCCCGCTGAGTGAAGCGGTCAGGTTGCTCTTGCAGAAACTCGTTCCGTGCGGTGAGCAGTAGGAAGAAAGGGCGGTTCTCGGAGCGCTGCAAGAGATGATCGAGCCACTCGACACTCTCGCTGTCTGCCCACTGCAAGTCTTCCGCCTGAAGCAGCAGCGGTCCGGTCTGCAGACTGGCCTCCACCAGCTGCGTCATGATTAACCACAGCACATCGCGGAAGCCGCGAGCGTCGTCCACCTGCGCTAGCTGCTGGTTTGCGAGTAGGCGCGCGAGCACATCTACCCCACGTTTGACCTCGGGCGGTGGCGAGCCCCCGACGATACTCAGGATGGCCTGACTGTAGCTGTCGACGCTCTTGCCTTTGGCTAGCTTGAGCAGCGACCGAAGGACATCCACTGCGGCGCCCAAGGCGCGGCGGCTGCCATACGCTTCGTTTCTCAGCGTTACGATCTTGAGGGGAGCTGGACCTGACAAGCGCAGCACAGCTTCACGCTGCAGGCGGGTTTTGCCGATTCCTGGAACTCCAGAAATAGTCACCACCACCGCCTTGTTTTCGTGCACACATCGGTCGAACGCGGCCTTGATCTGCACAAGCTCCGCGTCACGGCCGACGAAAGGGGTAGCTGCCAGCGGAGCGGTGATGCTCGCTTGCAAACGACCAATCAAACACGCTGTGCCGTCGCTACGCTCGGCGAAGTCGTAGCGGCCTCGGCCAAGCTCCGTGGTCACCGGGTCTGCGAAGACTTGTCCCGCGCGAGCTTCGCGAGCGAGCGCTGTCGCCCGGTCGACCACCTCACCCATTGCAGGGCTCGGTCGCTCTTGATCGATGTAGGGCACCATCGCGCGCCCCGTAGCAACGCCGGTGTGCGCTTGCAGCGCGCTGAGCCAGCGTCCAAGCTTAAGGGCGCCGCTGGCTTCGTTACCGGTAGCCCGGCGCGCGCCAAAGTGCACCACGAGTGCGTGCTGTCCAAGCGGGTACCCGTCAGCGCCGCGGAGCTTCGCCTGGCGCAATCCCTCGTCACGGTCCGTGCTCGACTTAAAATCGAGTGCAACCAGTGTGGTCATCAGGCGCTGCACGCTTGAACCTAGACGCAGGGAGGCCGGCTCCGAGTCCACGACCGCGTCAGGACCGACGCGGTCGAGCGCGTGCCGGAGCGCTCGCGCGACGTCAGAAGCACGCGCTGGGCGGTCTTCCGGACAGAGCGCGAGGAGCTGGTGGACCAGGTGGTCTAGCTCGCGTGGCAGTTCGGGGCGAAGTGACGACAGACGCCGGGGTGGCGTGGTTGCCAAGCGGGCGAGTGTGGCCAAGAAGTTCGGGCCCTGGTGAGGCGGCTGCCCGCTCAGCAGCTCGTACAGGGTGGCTCCTAGGGAGTAGACATCTGCGCGCGGGCCGACCCGGGCGTCGCCTCGGACTTGCTCGGGCGCCATGTAGGCCGGGGTGCCAACTATTTGGGTGTCCTCGAGCTGGGAAACCTCGAGCTGCTTGGCGGTTCCGAAGTCTACGAGCTTGGGCGCCGGGTTGGTCGGGTCTCCGGAATAGGTGAGAAAAATGTTGGCTGGTTTGATGTCGCGATGAATCACTCCGGCTTGATGAGCTGTCTCCAAGGCATCGGCGACCGCGGCGACCAAGCGCAGACTTTGCACGAGGCCGAGGGGCAGGCGCTGCTGCCGTTGTCTGAGATCTTCGCCGTCGAGCCACTCCATGGCGATGAAGGCGCCCGCCGGGTGCGGCAACGGACCGTGGGCAATGATCCGCACGATGTTTGGGTGGCTGAGGCGCTGAAGGACCTCTGCCTCTCTGAGCAACCCCTCAGACGATGGGCCACCGGGAGAGGACAGCAGCTTGATCGCGACCGGCTCGTTCGAAGTTAAGTCCAGTGCCCGGTAGACGACCCCGCTTGTGCCACGGCCAACTTCGGCTTCTAAGGCGAAGCGATCGGCGATGACGGCGAGCTGCGGGGACATGGGCTCGAAGGTAGCACGCGAGACCCAGCCGAGAGTCGCGCTGGGCGCGCTTCAATATCGAGGCGCTGCGCTGCACCGAGCTTGAGGGTCACCCACGCCGGCGAGGTCGCGGGGCACGAGACCTGCGCCTCACGCCTTGGGTGGGTTCGGGGGGTGGCTGGGACGGCTGACTGGCGCCTCTGACGACACGTTTTTCTTCACCTCGGGCTCGCGTACCCTCGACTCCAGGCGCCCCCCCGACGGGCTCAGCGTGGTCCGGAGCTGGGCGGTAGCTGGGTGCGTAGCTTCTGGGTTCGAACCGATCAGCGAAAGGGTTTGTGGTCGCTTCGAGCGGCGCAAAGCCAATGGCTTGCAGGTCCTCCAGCGCCAGGCGGGGCCCAGAGCAGAGCTGGCACGCGCGCGAGACAACATCGCTCAGCTCGGTCTCATTTCCGGGCCACTGATGGTCGAGCAGGGCTTGCAACGCCTGGCGATCGACGCCCAGAGGGGCGCAATCCACACCGACGCGCGTGCGGCTCGCGAGCTCGAGGATCATCGCACGTAGGTCTTCAGGGCGCTCCGCGAGCGCCGGAATCACTAGCGCTGTCCGACCCACGAGCGAGGAGAGCGCTGGCGTCAAGAGCCCTCGTCGCACTAGGTCCTCCGCGCTGTATGGGGAGGAAACGATCAAGCGTGCCGGTGGGATCTCGCTCGCTTCGTTGGCCTGAAGCGTCCAGGCGCGAGCTAGCGCGTCCTGTTGCTTTGGCGGAGAAAGATGTGTGTCAAGAATGAACAAACTGCCGCCGCGTGCCAAATCGCTAGGGGATCGCTCAGGATCGTCCCAAACCGCCCGAGCGGCGCCCCCCTCCAGCGCGCCGTCGACGACCACGAAAGGACCATCACCGCTCGGTCCCTCACTGTGGCAATACGCGGCCCACGGAGTCGCATTCACCCCCAGCGGCGTCTCGAGAAACACCGGCTCACGTTGCTGACTCAGCCGCTGAAGCTCCGCGATTGCTAGGCGAGCGGCGGCGCTGTACGCCGCACCCCGAAGCGGACTCGAGAGGTTTCTGGCAAACGCCCGGTTGCGAGCCGCGCTCCCCTGAGTCACGAGCTTCAGCCGCTCGTACTCAGCTTCCAGATGAGCGGCCCGGTCGGAGGCTTCGGCCTCGCGCTTCTGCGCTCGCGCAAGCGCTGCGGTCACGCCGAACAGTGAGCTGACGCGTTCCGCCAAGCGCCGAACTGCCTGGGCTTCTTCGAGCGTCAGGGTGCTCGAGCGGTCACCACGCGGTAGCAGCAAGAACCCAATCGGGCCGTCTTCGTCCGAAATGACCGTCGCGCTGAAGGCCGCTCGCACCTCAAACCATTCCAGCAGATCGCGGACGTCGGGCCTCCGGACTTGCAGCGCGGCCAGGGTCTCCGCGCGCAGCGTGAGCTCGGGTTCATCAGCGCCAAGCTCGCAGATGCGCAGTGGTACCTCCGCCGCTCGTTCGTCCAGGTAACCTGCGACATCAACGCTGATGACACTCGGAGGATCCAACCGCCACAGCTCTGGGCGTGCTTTGGGCGAGGTGGCGGTCTTCTTGAGCGCTTGTAGGGTGGCGACGATGGCCGCGCGAGGTTCCGGCACCAGCGCGTTCTGACTGGCTTCGGCGATCGCCGAGAGCCAACGAGACTGCTCAGGGCCGAGTGGCTTCGCGAGCTCTCGCGCGATGAGTCCTACGACCAGCGCGGCCGCGGAGCCCGCGAGCGCGACCGCGCCCGCGTGGTGGGGAGCGTTCTTGGAGAGCACCGCGGTGATCATGGCGGTAGGCACACCCAGTATCATCACCGCGAGAGTGCCACGTAGGGTGCTCGAGACCTTTGAAGCGTCAGAGATGACCACCGTCCAGATGCAGCAGAGCGACGCGAGCACGACAGCTGCGGGCAAAGCTCGGTCGGGTGGCGCGATGTCGATGGCAGCGACTGGAATAGCGACGCTCAGCGTGGTGATGGTGAGGGCGAGGGCGCCGGCTGCGCGATCGGCGACGCCGAGCTCCAGTTTTCGGAGTACGCGTAGGCGCCACGCGGCGGCGATTAATACCAAGATTGAGCCAATACTCGCGGCGGTCTGCGCGTAGTCGAGCGCCAACGGATCGATCGGCAGCGTTGACGCAGGGACTAGGGTGCGCGCCGCGGCGATCGTCGCCACCACAGCCCACAACATGCCAACGAAAGCGGCTGCATCGATCGACAAGGACGCTTTTGGGGGTTGCAGGAGTCCGGGTCGCGACGGGATGCGGGCTAGCGCGAACGCAGCCGCCACTGCGCAGGCCCCCGCGCTGAGCGTCGAAGCAAACTCCAAAGCGCCCTGCTGGTCTGAGCCGATGCGTGACTGAAGCCAAACGAGCGCCGCGGCCACGCAGAGCCGGAGCGCCTTCTGCGCGGACGGGTCGACCTCTGCCGTTGTCGGGGCGCGTGCGGTCCTGGACCAAAGCCAGGCGAGCACAAATGGGGAGAGCAGGACGGGCAAAAGCCGTAGCCAAAGCGATCCCGTCCCTTGCAGACTGGCCACACTGAGGTATGCAATGACGGCCACGGCCAGCCAGTAGGATCGATCGAGCGCGGCCAAGACGCCGGACTCTAATCCCAACCGCTGCGCTGTGACAATCTTTGCTCATGCTGTCACCGCTCCCGCCCGAACTCAAGTACGCTGATCGCGCGCTTCACAGGCTCGAAGCGGGGATCGCGCTGCTTTCGCGTTGTCAGCCCACGAATGCAGCGAATGAACAGCAGCGAGTGCTTGAGCGTTGGCGTGCCGGCGTCAAGGCCGCGCCCGAGTGGCGCTACGCTGCAACTCCGAACTTGACGCCGCTTCGGCACGAGCTCGCCGCGGCGCTCGTGGGGCTGCCTCAGGAGGACGCCATTGGCCAGCTCTATCGCGATCGGGCTGCGGAGCTGGAGTTGGAGACACGTCTGGTTGAAGCCATAGGCACGCGGGACATGCCTCGGCTCTCGGGTCATCGTTTCGGTGTTCACCTGGCGCGTATCTGGCGCGACCTTGCTGGCAGCTGGGCGGACATCGCCGTAGAACCTGCCACGCAATGGATTGTGAGTGATGACCGGCGTAACCCAAGCTCGCTGATTGTGCGCATGAGCCGGGTCGTCGGCGAGCTGAAGCTGCCGATCGCCGTCAAGCTGAGCGATACGCTTCAAGCGGCTGCCGCGACGGGCCAGGCGTTGATCCTCGTCGCTGAGGGTCGGCGCTTGACGGCAATGGCCACAGAGCGGGTCGTCGTCCACGAGGTCTTCGGACACGCGCTGCCTAGGTACCGAGCGCAGGGGGAGCGTCTAGGGCTGTTTGCGACTGGCTCTGCGGGGGGCAACGACGAGCAAGAAGGGTACGCGCTGCTGCTTGAGGAACGACGGCAGTTGATGTGCTCAGTCAGGAAACGCGAGCTGGGGCTCCGGCACCTGGCCGGGCTGAGCGTGCATGACGGAGCGGACTGGGTACAAACCTTGTCGCTGCTGATGGCGCGCGGCGCCGAGCTTGAGGAAGGCGCACAAATCGCGTCTCGGGTCCATCGCGCTGGGGGGCTCGCCCGCGAGGTGGTCTACCTTCCAGCTTGGGCTCGAGTACGGGCCGCGCTCAGCGCTGAGCCTGAACTGGAAGAATGGTTGAAGCGTGGCCGGCTAAGCCTCTATGCCATTTCTCAACTGCGTGGCCGCTACGCTTTGCTGCCTCAGCCGAATTCTGCGATCACCGGCACGTGATCGGACGGCTTGTCGAGCTCTCGTTCGGCTTTGTCGTGCACCACTGAGTCACAACGACGAGCGAGCGACTCACTCGCGAAGATGTAGTCGATTCTCAGACCCTCGTTCTTGCGGAGTGAGCCGCCTCGATAGTCCCACCACGTGAAGTGGTCGCCCTCACTTTCGTGCAAGCGGAAACAATCGCGTAGACCAAACGCTTTGACCTCCTCGAGAGCGGCGCGCTCAGGTTCGCTAAAGTGGGTCTGACCCGCGAAGGCTTCAACGCTGTAGAGGTCCCGCGCGTCGGTCGCAATGTTGAAGTCGCCGCAAACGACGACGTCCTTCGCAGGGTCTGCCCAGGCGTCCAGCGTAGCGCGCAGCTGCTTCAGCCATCGCAGCTTCTGTACGTAGTTCTGCGAGTCCAAGCGCTGGCCATTCGGCACGTAACAGCAGAAGACCTGGGTCTTACCCACGGTGGCACTGATCAGGCGCTTCTCAGCGTTGGGCGCGTCGTCCAAGAGGCCAATCCGAATATCGCGCATCAGCTTTCGCGAGGCGATCGCCACCCCGTTGTACGACTTCTGTCCGCACATGACCACGGCGTAGCCGAGGCGCTGAAATACTTCGGTCGGGAACTCGTCATCCAGGACCTTGGTCTCTTGCATGCAAAGGATGTCGGGCTCGGTCCGCCGTAGCCAGTCGAGCACCAGGTCGTGCCGAGCGCGAAGTGAGTTGACGTTCCAGCTGGCAATCTTCATGGCCCTCCCTACCCGAGGCGCCTTAGAAAGCTCAACCCCGCAGGCCAGGGGTGGCTGCGGCCCGCGATAATCTGGGCGTTTTGATGGGCTGAGGAGGGAAATGGGCTTGTCGTTTGCCTGGGTGCGCGTTAGCCAAGAGCGCGCAGATGAAACAAGGCACACGGGCGCTGACGGCGCGTAGGCGATGGCGATGGCGATGGCTTTTAGGGGGCGGCGCGATCGCGTCGTTGCTCGGGGTCACGTCAGTCGGGTTGGCCCAAAGCGCGCAGGGCGGCGCGGTCTCTAAGCAGGCGGCAGGTGAAAAGTCCACACCGACTACGAGCGAGGGTGCTGCGCCTGAGGGACCGGTCGTGGTCCCGCCGGAGTTGGTTTACTTCCAAGAGGGGACCTACCCGCCGGACGCGCTCGCGAAAGGGCTGACCGCCGAGGTCCTGCTGAAGCTCCT
>JBDKJZ010000055.1:0-16609 GCA_039796375.1 Pseudomonadota bacterium | reverse complement strand
ACCGAAGCGCCGTGGCGGCATGCGGGTTCCGAAACCGATCCCGGTGCCCAGATCGACCTGCTCATCGACCGCGCTGACGGCACCATCAGCCTTTGCGAAATGAAGTTTTCCGAAGGGCTGTTCACCATCGACAAACCGTATGCTGGGCAACTCCGGCAAAAGCGCGACACCTTCCGCCGGGTGACAGGAACTCGGAAGAACATTTTCCTGACCCTGATCACCACATTCGGCATTGCGAACAATGCACAGGCGAGGGAGCTGGTAGGCAATTCCGTGCTAGCCGACGAGCTTTTCCGTGAATAAACCAACTTAGCGGTGGCGATTCTGCCACCTGGGCCATTCCGCTCTCCGCAAGCTAACCAAACACCACATTGCGCATCGAAATAGATCCGAGGTCAAAACCCGGGTCTGGGAAGCGCACCTCGTCATTGGCGTCAGTAGCGGCAAAAGTGTACAGCAGCGGGAGCCAATGATCCGGGCTCGGGTGAGCGAGGTGCGCGTGCTCGGAATGGGGCCACATTCGCACCAACGCCTGCTCGTCGCGCTGGGTGAGCGCGGCCGCGACGTCGCGATCGAAATTGAGCGCCCAAGGGGGCGTTTGGGCGGCCCCGCTATGCAGTCGGGAAAACGCATCTGACAAATTGTGGACGATGTTGCCGCTGCCTACTACGAGCACCCCCTCTTCGCGCAGCGCGGCGAGTGAGCGCGCGAGCTCAACGTGTTGTTTGGGTTCCAAACGCCGATCGATACTCAGCTGAATCAGCGGGACGTCCGCGCGCGGAAACATCCACTTCAGGACGCTCCAGGTGCCGTGGTCAAAGCCCCACTTCTCGTCCAGCGACGCACGCTCTTCACCGAGCAGTGAGCGCACACGACGCGCGAGGTCCACGTTCCCTGGCGCGGGATAATTGACCTCATGAAGTTCGCGTGGAAACCCGGAGAAATCGTGAATAGTCTTGGGCTTCGCTTGACCGGTCAGGTAGGTGCCGCTCACGAACCAGTGCGCTGAGATCGCGAGGATTGCCTTCGGCTGCGGTACGAGCGAGCTCAGCTCGGCGAACCCGCGACTCCAGCGGTTGTCAGTGATGGCGTTGAGGGGTGAGCCATGACCGATAAACAGCACGGGCATTCGCGGGGTTGTC
This sequence comes from Pseudomonadota bacterium, assembly GCA_039796375.1. Taxonomy (GTDB): domain Bacteria; phylum Myxococcota_A; class Polyangia; order Polyangiales; family Polyangiaceae; genus SZUA-265. Next base: position 15,467 of record JBDKJZ010000055.1, on the reverse strand, counting down.
TTGTTGGTATTTTCGTCAGGGTTCATCATCGTAGACTCCGTTGCCGGCTCAGACCGCACGTTTGAGCGCGTGCACGCCGCGAAGGTGGCGGCGCTCAGGCCTACCGCTTGGTGTAAGAACGAGCGACGGGTTTCTTCGCACATTGGGCGCGACCGTCAGTAGGCAGTGCCGTCTTTGTGGCCAAAGCGAGGGCGGCCCTCGGGGTCATTGCTGTAAGACAAATCATCGTCTGGGTACTCGGCGCCATCCATCGGATCCCGGTTGCTGACTTCCAAGTAGACGCACGGTGCGTCGCTGCGATTACAGAGGTGATGGCCGTCAGCGACTCCGGCGGCGAAGCCGGCGCACATGCCTGCAGTGAGGAGCTGCTCGCCATTGTTCGTGCGCAACACCACTTCGCCCTCAATCACGAAAACGAACTCATCTTCATGCGTGTGGTGGTGACGCATCGCCGACTGGGTGCCGGGCCCGAGCGTGGTGAAGTTAACACCAATCTTAGTGAGGCCCAGCGCGTCGCCGAGCGCCCGCTTTTCTCGCGGCAAGACCAGTGAACGAAACGGCTCAGGATAACCCGAGCCGGTGCGTGGCGTCACGCTGGCCGGGTCGAGCGCGGGGAGTGTGATGGGCATGGGCGCACTTTTAGCACCGGGGGTGAAGAAAACGGAGCAAACTCATCGCCGCCGCGATCTGGCGCTGTGCGCTGTGCGCTGGGTCTGGCGAGATACGGCTGATCGGGGCAGATAGGGCCGCGTGCTCAGCCACGTCGACGGGCGGCTATCAGAGCATCACACTCAGGGTGCCTGGAGGGTAGTTCTCGACTTCCACACTGAAGTGCAGCTTGTTCGGAGCTCGGATGAATAATCGGGTCACGTCCCGAGGCAGGGTCTCTGCGACTAGGTAATCGGTCAAGCTCAGTTGCCGTGCCCCGGGCGTGTTGAACAAGGTTCCCGCAACGTTCAGAACCTCGCGATAGTTTGCGAGCAGCTCGTCGCTGAGCGTCTTTTCGCGGATCGCGCTCTCGATAGCGGTAGCAGGGAGCATGGCCAGCGCTCCCCCCGCAGCCGCAGCGAGGCTAAAGTCCGACATCACTACTACGGCGCACTCGCCGTCGTCCGCACGGAAGACGCACACCACGCGCTCCTTCGAGGGCACGCGTGGCGCGACCTCTTGTTCGTGAACGACAACCGGAACACCGAGCAGGGACGAATACAGGTCGGCGATCGCCTTAGTGGTGGGGGGAAGGAGGTCCAGTCCGATTGGCCTTGCGCAAGTAAGCGGGCGGAGAGGCCGCCCGGGTCGTCTGCATTTCGAACGGCGTAGGCGCTGGAAACTTTAGTGGCGGCTCCGTCTGGAGCGCGCCCCACGGCTTCTATGCGCGGTTATTCCCCGGAGCTATTTCGTGCTCACCCCCGCGAACTGAGTTCAAGCTTTCCTAGATTCAGCCGAACACAGCACTAGAAACAGTGGAACCGGAAGCCCCTCACATCGTGACGAAGTCCCAGGCGGGATCTCGCGTCTGGTTTTTCGGTCAGTGGCTGATAGGCGCGGGCGCGGTCTCCGCCGAAGATGTGGAGGCCGCGGCTTCGCACATGAGGGCTCGCAACCTTCGACTGGGCGACCTCGCGGTGGCAGAAGGTTATCTGGACGCCCGTGCGGCCCACGCGATTCACCAGGCGCAGCGCCGTTCCGATCGGCATTTCGCTGAGCTCGCTCGTGAGCTGGGTTACCTGAGCGGCGAACAGGTGCAGCGCTTGTTAGAGCTGCAGCGGCTCAAGAACCTGAGGATCGGCGAAGCGCTGGTTGACCTAGGAAAGCTCACGGCGGAAGAGCTCGTCAGCCTATTGAACAAATACGAAGCGCTGACCCAGACGCGAGCTCAAAGCGTCGCGATTCCTGATTCGTTCCGCTCAGTTCCGGGGCTCGTGCGTTTGGTCGACGCCTTGCCGCGGACGCTCTTGCGCTCGGTACAGCTGCAGGTCAAGGTCGGGGACTGGGGCAAGGTCAAGGGCAGCACCCGGGGGCTGCACTCTAGCTGCGCGCTTGTCGGTCCTGGTGGTCTGATGGTTTGGCTCGCTGTGGAGCCCGCGGTCGGCGATGCGTTCGCAAGGAACGCTCTGCAGATGCCCGACAACGAACCTGTCTGTGCCGAAACGGTCACAGAGACTCTACAAGAAGTGGTCGCGTGGTTGCTCGAGACCACCGCTGACTCAGTGAGCGACATAGGCGATGTGCGCATGGTGGGGACGCACTCCTCGGCGATGCCTAGCGGCGTGGCTACCGAGTTGCAGTTGGCCTTTGTTCACGGGGCTGGAAAGCTGCTTGTTAGTCGCAGCGACGCAGACCTCGACTAAGTTAAGCTCTAGTGCACCGCAGGTGTCGAGCGACGATCGACTGAAGTGCGCGGCGATGCTGCGCGGATACTGCGAAATTCGACCACTACGCCATAGTACACGAAACGCCGCACCGTCTCGCCAGTGCGTGGGCCAAGCCAGGTGCCCTGTGGGTCAGTCAGGCAAGCACCGCAGATCGAAGCCGTGCGGCTCGTCACAGTGGTTGATGTGGCAACGGAGGCAAACGTCCGGCGCGCCATCCGCTTCGACCTCTAGAGACCTAGAGGCGCGTTGCCAGTGCCAGTCGCGACCCGCCTCGTAACTTCCAGGTTCGAGCTTGAGGGTCGCGGTGTAAGAGACGAGGTCGTTGTCTTTGCAGCCCGCGTGTTCGTACTCGTATTTGACGAACAGCGAGTCCTTGGGGAACGCCTCCTCGACGCAACGCCCGGCGCCTGCTTGCGTCACGCAGCGTTTGAAGATGTCGGCGGAGCGCTCGTCAGCCACGATGCGCACGTGGCGCAGGTCGTGTTCGTGACTTTTCTTGCAGGGCACCACCTCCTCGAATTCGGCTTCCACGGTGGCGAGATCGAAGACGAGCCGCGGGTCCGTTTCCGGTTTTGGTTCGGCACAGCCAGGCAATGCGCTAACGACCAGTGTGCTGCCGAGCACTGAGCTGAACGCGGCCCCGCACAAGATGCGACTCAGGGCCGTCGCCGGGCGCCTGCTCTGTTCACCCGGATTGCGTGATTTGTCTTTCATGACTAGACTCGCGCCGATACTAGCGCCCTAGGTCCTACCGGTCAATTCGCCCATGCACACTCGTTTGATAGACGCCATGCACAGTGTTTTATCCAATCGCGTCGTGAGTCACCGTTGCACGCACCTCGTGGTGCTGGTGAGTCTGATGGTGGGCAAACTTTCGTGTTCCACGCCTTCGGATGGTGAGTCGATGCACGAAGGCGACGCGGTGTTTCCGATCAACTGGGAGCAGAGCCTGGTGGAACTTCGGGATTGCCGACGAAGTATCGATCATGAGCTGGAATTTGTACGCTTGTTTGCGTCCAAGGACGCCGCTGCACCCTACGAAGAGTGCGTGACGCGCGGCGAGTGTGACGAGCCGTTCGCGAGCGGATCCATCTTCCTGAAACCTCAATACAGAGACGCTGAGTGCCGCGAGCTGGTGCGCTATAGCGCCGTCAAACGCGAGCAGCCCGCTAAAGCACCCGGCCCCGCAGGGTGGCGTTGGCAAGAGGTGTTAGCCAGTGGAAAAGTTGTCGCGGACGGTGCGCCGAGTGAGTGCGTCGGTTGCCATGCGCAGTGCGACGGCAGCTACGACCTACGCTGTGCGATGGATTTGTAGCGCTAGAAATGGGTGATAAGGCGATGGCGGTGAGCATGAACGAAGTGGGCGGGCAGTCGGTGAGGCGCGTTGGCATCGCCGGGGTTCTAGTTAGCTGCGCACTTTTTGCGTTGGCTTGCTCCGACGACGCGAAACCTGAAGACCCCCGCTGGGAGTTCGTTTTCGACGACCTCGATGCGACGGCGTTTTCGGTGTGGGGCAGCGCGGAAGACGACGTCTGGGTGGTCGGTGCCGACGCTGGCTCGGGCCCGCTCGTGTTGCACTACGACGGCGCGGCGTGGCAGCGCCTGAAGCCCGATGTCGAGGGGGATCTGTGGTGGGTCTCTGGCCGCGGCGACGACGTGTGGATGTCCGGCGAGGCGGGGCTCACGCTCCGGTACTCGCGACGCGACGAGCAGTTCGAGGTTTTCCCCGTCGAAACCACGTCTGTGTTGTACGGCGTTTTTCCGTTCGCGAAAGATGACGTCTGGGCGGTCGGGGGCAGCGTAGAGGAAGCGCGCGGCGAGCTGCTGCATTTCGACGGCAAGGCGTGGTCGCCCGTCGCTGATGTCCCACCGGGCGCGCTAGAGGCGCCGTTGTTCAAGGTTTGGGGCCGAGACGCTGAGGACGTATGGGTCGTCGGATTAGGCAGAGTCGCGCTCCATTACGATGGTGCCAAGTGGAACCGCGTAGATGTCCCAACCGGGCGCCGCCTGTTAACGGTTCACGGCAACGACGATGGCATGACTGCCGTCGGAGGTTTCGCGAGCGGCTTGATTGTGGAAGGTTCGCCCACCAAGCTTTTGGATCGGACGCCGCCGGACCTGCCTCAGCTCAACGGCGTTTGGGTCGCGGAGGACGGCTCCGCCCTGGCAGGCGGCAGCGCGGGCGCGCTGTGGCGACGCGAAGGGAACAAGTGGTCTTCAGTCAAAGAAGTCCCGGACACGCGCCTCGACTACCACTCCGTGTTCATTGACCCGAGCGGCGGTGAATGGGCCGTGGGCGGAGAGGTGATCGCGGAGCCCTTCGATCACGGGATTGTGGCACATCGTGGCACACAGATAAGCGAAAAGCTGGGCGATTGAACCCGAATTCTTCCCAGTAGCCACGGCATAGACTTTGCTTTATCGTCGTGCTGCCTACCGACATCTCGTTCGTGAGGGAGACCCCCAATGCTACTAAACAACACCACTAAAATGCACCGGCGCATCGCCACCCTAGGGCTCCTCTTGAGCTTCGCAGCGGTCGCTTGCGGCGGCGAAGAAGATCCGAATACGGAGACCGCGTGCAGCGATGAGCCTGGCACTATTTGCCCTTGGGCAGGAACCGGCGCACCTGGCTTCAATCAAGACGGGCTGCCTCCGGGTGAGTCTCGGCTGTATTGGCCCGTGGACGTGACCTTCAGTTCCACTGGCGAAACGTATATCCTCGACTGGAACAACCATCGCGTTCGCGTCGTGGACGAAGACGGCAATCTGCAAACGGTGGTTGGAACCGATTCTGTCGGGGATGGCCCCGAAGACAAGGCAGACTTAATGGCGCCTGGGGCGCCCGGCACAAGCGTGGTGCTCAATCACCCGACGCAGATGCTTGAGCTGAGCCCCGGAAAGATGCTGCTGGTCTCCTGGCACAACCACAAACTACGTTCTTTTGACGTCAAGACTGGCAAGGTGGTGGTGTTGTGTGGTCGCGGCGCGGGTTTCGTCCCGGACGGCACCAAGGTTGGCGAAGTCCTATGGAACCAGCCTGCAGCAGCGCGCCTGGATGATGACGGTGTGCTCCACATCCTCGATCAGCGCAATCAGCGTATTCGCGCGGTTGACGGGTTCGGAGCGAACGACACGATCAGAACAATGGTCGGTTCGGGTGAACTCGGGTTCGCGGGGGATGGCGGACCACCGCTCGAGGCGAAGGTTAATTTTCCAATGGGTACCAATCCGCCGCCAGCGGGTTCAATGGCATTCGATGAGCAGGGCCGGCTCTATTTCTCGGACACGCTGAATGACCGGGTCAGGCGGGTAGATTTCAAGAAGAAAGAAATCGAGACCGTGATTGGCGACGGGAATGAGCGCACGCTGAATAATCCACGCGATATCGAGCGCGGTCCGGACGGTCGCATTTACGTGGCAGATGAGCTGAACCATCGCGTTTTGTCTCTGGATCCCGAGACACTCAAGGTCAGAACGATCGCCGGGACCGGCAAACCCGGGGATTCTGGTGACGAGGGGCCCGCCGTCGATGCCAAGCTGAACCAGCCTACTGGTTTAGCTTTCAACGCAGAGGGGAACCTTTACATCGCTGATACGCTCAACAGTCGTATTCGGATCGTGAAAGGAGTAGCAAAATGAAAAACATTAATTCGCTGACTGAAGCCGGTGTAGCAACGGTTGCTACGACTGTGCTCGCCTCCCGCTGGTGGCTCCTGCTCACGGCCCTATGCATTGGTGCGTGCGGTACGGAGGATGATCCCAACACCGAGGAACCCGAGGCTCCGTGTGTTCCGGGACCGGGCGTGATTTGTTCGGTTGCCGGCACCGGCGTTGCGGGGTTGACAGCCGACAGCCTGCCGCCTGCCGAGACCGAGCTCTATCTGCCTCAAGACGTTACCCAAGGGCCGGACCAGCGCCTGTACATCGTGGATTGGAATAATCATCGGGTGCGCGTCATCGACGACGGCAAGGTGGAGACGCTGGTCGGTACGGGTTACCTGGGCGACGCGCCCAATGGCGCGGGGCGCGAGGTCAATCTCAACCACCCGACGCACATCTCGTTCGATCTCGATGGCAACATGATCATCAGCGCTTGGCACAACTCCAAGGTGATGCGCTACGACATGGACACCGAGCAAGTCGAGGGCATCTGTGGGACTGGGATGCGCAGCTTCAACATGGACGGTTTGAGCGGCAAAGAGACGGTCCTCGATCTTCCCGTCGCGACGGCGATTGGCAAAGACGGCTCTATCTATATCTCAGACCAGGCCAACCAGCGGATCCGCCGCTTGACACCGGATGACCTAGTGGAGACCGTGGCAGGCACTGGAATGCCCGGGTATTCCGGGGATGGTGGGCCCGCGCTTGAGGCGCAAATCCACTCGCCCATCGGTCAGTCTGCACAGCCTGGCGCTCGTATTGCGCTTGGTGCAGACGGCGCCTTGTACCTGGCGGACACATCGAATCACGTCGTTCGCAAGATCGATACCGACGGTATCATCACGACCATCGCCGGTACGGGCAAGCCGGGCAACGGCTCCGGCAAGGTCGCAACTGAAGCCAGGCTAGACACGCCGTCAGACGTTGCGGTCGACAAGAACGGCAACGTCTATATCGCGGATACCGAGAACAGCTGCATTCGCAAGGTCACGCCCAAGGGCGCCTTGAGCACCGTCGCCGGCAAGTGTGGTGAAGGTGGGTTTGCGGGCGACGGGGGCCAGGCCGACGAGGCACTACTCGACCGTCCCTACGGGCTGGACATCGCTGCGAACGGCGCGCTCTACATCGCTGATACGCACAACCACCGCGTTCGGGTGGTCCACGCTAGGTAGCCTCCGGCAGCGAACGAACGTAGCCTGCGTCACTCCCGAATTCCGATGCATGCTACCCTGTCGTTTGGCATACAGCGCGCCATGTGAGAGCTGTTCGTCTCGAAGCGTGGTAGCAGCGGGCGCTTGGAGCCGCGGTGTCCTGATTCTCGCTTGGCTTGAAAGTAGGGTCCCCAATGCGAAGGTCTATCTCGATTCAAAGCCGCTCAGGTCGTGTCAGTTCGCCTCTCTGCACAGCGTTTTCACGCCAAGGAGCCGGCCTGCTGTTCGCGCTCCTAAGCTGCGTCGGTTGTGGGGACAAGCCAGCCACGGAGCCTGCTGAAGTGGCCCAATGGGATACGCTCGTCTCTGCACACGATAGCGCGCTCCTGGGGATTTGGGGGTCAAGCGTAGAAGACGTCTGGGCTGTGGGGAGTCGGGCGAAGACAGAGACAGTGGGAGGCCCTGCGGTACTCCACTACGATGGCGCGCAATGGGAAGCGATGGATACCTCCCAAGAGAGCTTGGACCTGTGGTGGGTCTTTGGATTCGTGGGCGGCCCCGTGTTTCTGAGTGGCAGCGGGGGAACGATCCTACGCTACGATGCGAACTCGCATTCCCCATCGAAGTTTACGAGAATGACCACTCCCGGAACCGGGGCTGTCTTTGGCTTGTGGGGCTCCGCTGAGGACGACTTGTGGGCTTGCGGGGGACAGTTCGGCGGCGGGGGTGGTGGCTTCGTCTGGCACTACGACGGCGAAGCGTGGACGGCGCTTGAAGGAGTTCCTTTTGACAAGATCCTGCTCAAGGTTGGCGGACGCGGCAAGAACGACGTTTCCTTCACCGGGGAAGTGGGGCTGGTGCTCACTTGGGACGGCAGCGCACTCAAGCGAATGGATATCGAGACCGATGCGAGCATCTTCTCCGTGTCGGGCAATGAGGACGGCTGGGTCGCAGTCGGCGGCGAGCCGTTCCGCGGTGCTATCTACGAGGGCGACGGTGCCGGCTGGAAATCAGCGGCGCCGGTCGCGAGAGACGCCCTACGCGGCGTCGCACTAAGCGGTGAAAGCGCTTACGCCGTGGGCAATGGGGGTCTAGTGATGGCGCGCGGCGCCGACGGCTGGCAAGAGCAGGACACCGACGGTGTAGGAGGTGACCTGCATGCGGTGTGGATCGATCCGGACGGCGGCGTTTGGGCGGTAGGTGGGAGTTTCGATACGCTTCCGCTGACAGACGGCGTTCTGATTCACCAGGGCGCGCCAGTTCAGGGGCTATAGGATGGCTGTACACGCCAAGAGGCAGCTAGAAGCAGCTAGAGACCGAGCAACGGAGTCGTCTATGAGGAATCAAAGCATCATCAGGTCAAAACGGCATGGCATCGCGTTGTTGGCTCTACTGGGCTCCACATCGGGTTGCAGCGACAGTGGCACCTCTGGCGCGGCAGAGGTCGACTGCGACGCAGCCGGCGCTGCCTGCACCTGGGGGGGCGTGAAAGGCAAGCGCGGATTCAACGGCGATGGGCTACCGCTAGCGGAGTCGTGGCTCGGGTTTGTCTCAGACTTGACGTTCGACCCTGAGGGCCGCGCCTGGATTATGGACTGGAACAATCATCGAGTTCGCCGCGTGGAGAGTGACCAGACGCTAGCAACAATCATTGGCGCGGACTACGAGGGCGATGGGCCACCCGGCGAGACGGATCGCTTGCCCGTGGGTGATCCGGAAGGCGCGCTCTGCACAACGGTGGCCCTCAATCATCCCACTGACATCGGATTCATGTCAGACGGGACGATTGTCTTGGCGGCGTGGCACAACAACAAGATCCGCGTCATGGATCCGAAGACCCAAATCGTTACGGTAATGGCGGGCAACGGCTACGGGTACAATGGCGACGACGGAGCCGCGTACTTGGCGGAGTTCAACCAACCCAAGTCCATCGCTATCGATGACGAGGATCGGGTCTACCTCAATGACCAACGGAACCAGCGCATTCGGCGGATAGACAACGGCAAGCCTCGCCAAATCACAAACATCGCCGGAACTGGCGAAAAGGGGTTCTCTGGTGATGGGGGCGCTGCTCTCGCCGCGCAGTTCTATTTCGACCAAGGCACCACACCCCTGCCCTCCGGAGCCCTGGCCATTCGCAGCAACGACCTATTTGTTGCAGACAGTTTGAACCACCGTATCCGTCACATCGATCTGGACACCGGGATCATTGAAACAATAGCAGGAAACGGAACCCGAGGATACTCGGGAGATGGGGGCCCCGCCCTCAAGGCCAGCTTGAACGAGCCGCTAGATATCGAGCTTGGTCCAGATGGTCGCCTCTACGTAGCGGATAGTTTCAACAACGCGATCCGAGCCATCGACTTGAAAGCCGGGACCATCCAGCGCGTTGCCGGTAACGCAGAGCAATGTCCCGCCCCGATCAACTGTTTCGAAGACCTCGAAGGCGGTGCTGCGCTCGACCTTCAGCTCAGTGTGCCCTACGGCATCGAGTTCGACGAGCACGGCGCTTTGTATATCTCGGACACAAACAACAGCCGAATCGTGAGGGTCGCGCCATGAGGAAGCTCGGACCGACGGTGGTATTGTGCGGCCTTGTAACCGCGACCTTGTGCAGTTGCGGCGAAACGGAACCGGGTGACTCCGCCTGCGATCCGAACAAGGCCGGTACGATCTGCACGGTGGTGGGCGAAGGGACACGAGGTTTTGGGGGAGACCAAGGGCCGGCCCTGCGAGCGTTTCTCGACACCCCCCAAGACATGGTCACCACTCCCGACGGTGAACTGTGGCTGCTTGATTTTAACAACTATTTGGTACGCGCTGTGGACGAAAAGGGGGACATTCGCACCGTCATTGGTACGGGCCTATTGGGCGACAGCCCACCGCCTGAGCAAGAACGGATTGACGCGGCTGAAGCGCTCTTCAACCACACCACCGACCTATTCGTTCACGACGGCTACTTGTACCTTGCGGCGTGGCACAACAGCCGAGTTAAGCGCGTCGAATTGTCCACCATGATGATGGAGAACTTCGCTGGCATTGGCCGGCGAACGCTTTACTCTGGAAACGAAGGGCCCGCGCTGGAGGCGGCGTTAGATCTACCGAGCAGCATCGCTGTAGATCCCGCCGGGGATATCGTCGTCATGGATCAGGCGAATCAAGTGATTCGCAAAGTCGACGCAGACGGAATGATTCACTGCATCGTGGGCATCTGCGTCGTAGAGCCCCCTGAAAGCCCGTGCACCCAAGAGCGTAAACCCGTTGCATGCCCGGACTCGAACAAATTTACGTGCGGGGAGCCTGAGACAACCTGCGCGCTCCCCTGTACGCCCGGGTACGGAGGCGACGACGAGAACGCCCTTGCTGCCCGCATGGCCCAGCCCTTTGGGCAAATGGCGGATCCGTCGGGACGCATCGCCTACGACGCAGACGGCAACCTGTACTTCGCGGATAGCGGAAACCATCGCATTCGCCGGGTGGCTCCTGACGGCACCATCACCACCATCGCCGGCACTGGACGCCCCGGCTACTCGGGCGACGACGGGCCGGGGGTAGATGCTAAGATTCGAAATCCGGTAGACGTAGAGGTGACAGCCGAGGGGACGGTGTACTTTACAGACACCTACAACAACTGCGTTCGCAAAGTCGACACGGAAGGCATCATCACCACAGCGGTGGGGCAATGCAGCACTAACCCGAAGAAGCGCGGTTTTGCAGGCGACGGCGGGCCCCCCACAGAAGCCCTCCTGGACCGGCCCTACGGGATTGACCTCTCGGGCGATCGCCTTTACGTCGCAGACTCCTACAACAACCGGATCCGGGTCGTAAACTTCTAGGGACGCGTGAGCCCGGTCCTTATTGGTCTCCCCCGCTTCCGAAAGCCTAGCTTCATGAAAGTTCATAGCCTGGCGCTCGGCCTCTTGTGTAGCCACTGGGGCTGTTCATCCGACCCTGCAGCGGAAGCGGTGCAGCCGGACTTTCCCGCCAACTACGCAAGCTCCTACGAAGAGGTGCGGGACTGCCGTCGCAGTGGCGACCACGACCTCAACTATGTACGCATCTTGACCGATCCAGAAGGCTTCGCCGCTTACCGAGATCGCGAGGACGACTTCCCTGAGGGCTCAATCGTATTGAAGGAAGAATACGACTTTGCCGACACCGAGTGTTCCGGGGGCATCCAAAAGTGGACAGCGATGGAGCGGCTGCCGAAAGGGAGCGCGCCCAATACTCTAGATTGGGCATGGCAGGAGGTAGACGCGTCTCGCACGGTGGTGGGTGGTGAGATTACTGGGTGCGTCGGGTGCCACCGTTCTTGCCAGGGCCCCAATGGGTTCAATGGTACCTGCGCGGATCCGTAGCCACCTGAGTACTGGGTGCCAAAAAGCAACAAGCAGGGCGACACCGAGCCTCGTGGTTTGGCTCTTTGGATTGGTGTCGGGGCCGTCTGGGAAGCGGACACAATAGCCTGACAATAGCCCGACTATGGGCAGCTCTTGCTCGTGTTAGCGGCTTTGATGTCGTAGCAGGTGTGGTGAGTATAGATTTCATCTAGGCTCCAGAACCCCGCGCGTCCCAGAATGTGCTGCGCTCCATACTGTGGCTTCAGCACGTCTCGGTAGGCCCCGAAGTGAACGCGTGCGTCCTCTAGGTGGACTGCGGCGGCCGCTTTGTTGCTGCCGAAGTCAACACCGGCCTCAATCTTGTCAGCGTAGTAGGCAGCCAAGTGGCCCATCGCCTGAATGTCGCCCACGAGGTACCGCAGCTCAGGCGTGGGCGTGGGGATCGATAGGATCGCGGCGTCGATGTCTGTCTTGATGCCGTTCAGAGCGCTGACTGTCGCAGAGGCGTTCGAGTAAGTCCAGCTCACCGCGTTGTTTACCTTGTGAAACCCGGTTGCCTTGCTGCCATTGGTTTCCGGGTTAAATTGGAAGTCCCAGTCGATCCAGCGGTAGCTGTTGATCTTGGGAATGACTTGTGAGGACTTGACCCAGAGGGTGAACAGCTGGTCGCTTTGAGCGGCACTCAAGTGAGGCTGATAACGCTGCCTCATGACGGACTTGAAGTGTTCAGTCGTCAGGCTTGGGTTGTAGCCCATTTGGCCCCAAAGGTAGTATTCAGCCCAGCGCTTCTTCGCTTGCAGCTGCCCCCGAAGCGTCGGGTCCACGCTGTTGAAGTCCCTACTAAAGAAGAACCCGTCAGCGCCCATGTGGTAACCGCGGGTTTTCGGGTCCGTGTTGGTTGTGGGGCCACCAAGACCACTTCGTGGAAAGTTTTCCATGTAGCTGCGGACAAAGTCTGGATCTGCCCAGCGCACCATGAAGATGTCGTCATTCCTGAGCTCCCACCAGGTGTTGTCAGTGGGGGCGAACGACTGGTCTCGGTGGAGCACGTGGGCAGTACGCGAGTACAGGCGCGCCGCGGCGTACTTGAAGCTGAAGTCGAGGCGAAAGTTAGGATAGTTGGCGGAGGTCAGACCGAGCCCGCTGAACTTGGACTTGATTTCGGGCATGCTGCCCATCCACGAGCGGCAGATCGCAGTGAACGACCTAGAGGGGTTCGTGACCAGGTGGTCCTTAATGCCCTGACCGATAGTGTCAGTAATCCACTGACCTTTCTCAGACGCGGTGCCCGACATGTTCTCACCGCTTGACCAACCGAATCCAGCCAAGTTGGGGTAGGTATCCAGTAGCTTCTTGACGGCGGCTTTGTAGTACGCCTTCGTGGTCGCGTCCGTACGGCTGTCGGTCATGCCGTACTGGCCGCCTGCCCAGGTCGGGAAGATATTCCAATCCAGCATATAGACCGCGACACCGCGGTCCTTGGCGTACTGCATGACGTCCTGCCAGTACTGGACCTTCTCGTTCATAGTGTCCGGTGCAGCGTTGCCAAGCGCCAGGTTCTGGAGCTTGGTAGACATGGTGGATGGACTCCACATCGTCTTGCCTGAGTTGTCGTACTGGTCACCGGACTGGGTCATCAAGCAGGGGACCGAGGAACCGTTGCTGCAGCGCCACGCTCTGAGATCGAAGGTGCTCAGGTTGAGCTTTTTCACTGGCCCGTCGATGTCCACGTCTTCAAACCCGGGGACGTCCTTGACCAGCGTTGGGAAAGGATTGAGAGCCCACAGACTCACCGCATTGAAGCGGTTTCGCGCCATCTCGTCGAAGTGCTCTTTCCAGAAGTTGATGTCCCAGACATCTTCGATGCCCGCCTGGGCGGCATCGCCGCCGTCCGCGTACGAGGGCGTGCGAGCGTCCAATGGAATGTTCATCTTCAACGCTCGCTTCTCGTAGTGCGGGTTGTGGAGGCTGTTGGTGTTCGCCACGAGGCCAGTGACTCGAATGCGCTCGGCGATATCAAGCGCGCCGTACATTGCGCCAGAGTCGTCGTTGCCGATCACATAGTACGTCTCTTGCCCGCCGGAGAGAGTGTAACGAATCGCGTAGCCTTCGGCGAGCAATCCCGTGACCGGTGTGCCGCCAGAAGCGCTGAGTTCGTCTGTGAGCGCTGTGTCCGTCAGCTTGCCGACGGCGATCCTGACGGGGTCAGTCGCTGCGCCGAGCTGAGCCAGCGTCTTATTTGGGTTTGCACCGTAGCCGGCGCTGCCACTGAGCGCGCTGACCACCTCGGTTGCGGCGAACTGGATAGCTTGTTGGCCGCTGGCCGTAGAAAACACCGTGACGTTCGTAGCCACGCAGGCAATGCACGGACCCCCGCAGTCAACACCGGTCTCGGATCCGTTCTTCACACCGTCTGTGCAGGTCGGCGCTGGGGGAGGCGGCTCAGTGCTGAGCGCGGCTTTGAGCGCGAAGGCGACCATGGCCGTTCGGTTGCCGCCGCTGACGACGGTGGTTGGCGTCTCGCTTGAACCTGTGACTGCCTTCTGGGCGACATGATAGCGATAGTCTGCGCTAGCGGCGTCGAGCTGTTCTGCGAAACCGCCCGCTGGGGCGAAGCTGGCCGCGGTTTGGCCGTTGGTGGCGCTAAAGATGACCACATCGCCGGGACTGGTGGTCACGCTCAAAGTGGAGACCGTCGCGGCAGTTGTGGCGACGGTTCGGGCCGGCCCGACTGGCGCGGCTTGGTCAACGCCTGTGAAAAATGCACTGCCGACCGTCGGCGGCCTACCCGGGCCAACAGCCCAAGTGAGCGCGATCGTCGAGTGGGTCGCTGCGGCAATCCCCGACTCTTTGAGGATGTAGACCGCCGCATAGGCAGAATAGCCGCCCGAGGCAACGCCTTCGTCCTCCACTTCTGTCATGGCCTGGCCGCCGTAGGTCACGCCGCTGACGTCGTCGATGGTCGCAGCGGACTCCGAGTGCACAGTCACGACCAAAGCCCGGCGTGTGCCCGCGGGCGCTGTGTGGGTAGCCCCAGCGGTCCAGCTCCCGAGTAGAGTCGCGCTGCCGCTGCCGCCGCCACTTGTCGTGCAAGCGTTGCCGCTGCAGACCTCGCCGCCACTGCAACTGCCACAGCTGTTGCCGCAGCTATCGACTCCGCACTCCATCGCACCCCCGCAGGGTGTCGTTGGAGTGCAAGTGCTAGTGGCGGCTTTGAGCGTGAACGCGACCATGGCCGTTCGATTGCCGCTGGTGACGACCGTGCTCGGTGTTTCGCTCGTACCTGTGGCCGCTTTCTGGGCGACATGATAGCGATAGTCTGCGCTAGCGGCGTCGAGCTGTTCTGCGAAACCGTTGGCAGGAGCGAAGGTGGCCACCGTTTGGCCGTTAGTGGCGGCGAAGATGACCAAGTCACCGGGTGTGGTAGGGACGCTCAAAGTGGAGACAGTCGCGACGGTTGCGGCGGCGGTCCGGGCAGCGCCGACTGGGGCGGCTTGGTCAACGCCGGTGAAGAACGCGCTGTTGACGGTGGGCGTCCTCACTGGGCCGAGTGCCCAAGTGAGCGCAATCGTCGAGTGGGTCGCGGCTACGATCCCTGTCTCCCTTAGGATGTAGATCGCCGTATAGGCGGAGAAGCCGCCTGAGCTGACCCCTTCATCCTCCACTTCAGTCATGGCTTGGCCGCCGTAGGTCACGCCGCTGAGGTCATCGATAGTGGCAGCCGACTCCGTGTGCACAGTAACCACCAGCATACGGTCACTACCCGCCACGGCCGTCTTCATGGTGCCGGTCGTCCAGGCGCCCGTCGTGAGGTCTTGCGTGACCTCGCCAAAAGTTGGGTCACCCGCCGGACCCGATTGATGCGTGTCGCCAGGGCCGAACTCCCCGCAGCTCGGTAGGGCAAGCCCTGCTAGTGCGATCAGCACCATACAGGCTAC
>JBDKJZ010000054.1:0-16801 GCA_039796375.1 Pseudomonadota bacterium | reverse complement strand
CCAGTTCGAAAGCCATCACCCAAGCCGGAGGTTGTTTCGCCATGGCCGACGACGGATGCAGCACAAAACGAGTTTGTCTCGCTCCTTGGTAGGAACGTTTCTCAGGCTCGTAGATTCCGATCCGCGACAACAAACCGCTGAGCAGTGAAAGGTGCACAACCTCGCCGACCTCAAGCTTTTCGCGTCGCAGTCCTTTGCGCAGTTTCATTTCGTGCACCGTGCTCTCCAGCTGACGATGCACTTCTCGCCATTCGCGCACTCGTGCGAAAGACAGATAAGTCTGCTGACATACGCGCTTCAAATGGGAGCCGCCTTGCGCTTTTGCTTCGCCAATAAAGGACCACAGCTTCAGCAAGCTGACAAAATCGGAGCCCTTGTCCTGAAATCGTTGATGTTGCTGGTCGGCCTTCTGCTCGAATCCTCGAGGTCTTTCACGAGGGTCACGGATTTCGAGCGCAGCCGCCAACACGAGGATTTCGTCGAGGCAACCGTTGTCTGCGCCGGCAATGATCATCCGGGCGATCCGCGGATCTACCGGGAACTGAGCCAAGCGACGGCCAAGCTCCGTCAGTTCACGCTCCGCGGTCAGCGCGCCGAGCTCTTCGAGCACGCGGTAACCTTCCGCAACAGCGCGCGGCTGGGGCGCGTCCAAGAACGGAAATTGTTCGATTTCTCCCAGCCCTGCGGACTTCATCCGCAGAATGACGCCGGCCAGACCTACTCGACGCACCTCCGGATCTGTAAACGCGGGGCGTCCCTGAAAACTGGCTTCGTCGTAGAGCCGCACACAGATGCCCTCACGAACGCGCCCCGAACGCCCTTTGCGCTGGTCAGCACTCGCTTGAGAGATCTGTTCGATCTGCAGCCTTGTGGTGCCCGTGCGCGGATCGTAGCGGGCGAGTCGCGCAACCCCCGTGTCGATCACGTAGACAATGCCCGGCAAAGTCAACGACGTCTCCGCAACATTGGTCGCGAGGATCACTCGGCGCCGTACGCCCGTCGTGAACACCTTACCTTGTTCAGCAGCGGACAAACGCCCATAGAGCGGCAACACTTCAGTGTGGAACAAACGCCGGTCCTGCAAGATCTTCTCGGTCTCGGCGATCTCCCTTTCGCCGGGCAAGAACACTAAGAAGTCCCCTTTGGAGTCGAGCGACATCATCGACTCTACGGCGTTTGCCACCGCTTCCCGCGGGTCCAGATCTGGATCGGGCGGTTCGTAGAGCACATCTACCGGAAACGTGCGGCCTTTTACCTCGATCACCGGCGCGCCGTCGAAGAACTCCGAGAACCGCGCCGTCTCAATCGTCGCCGAGCTCACAATGACTTTCAGCTCTGGGCGTTTCGGCAAGATCTGTTTGAGCCAGCCAAGCAAGAAGTCAATCGTTAGGCTGCGTTCATGGGCCTCGTCGATAATGATTGTATGGTAGCGCTTGAATAGTGGGTCACCCTGGATAGTCGCCAGCAAGATGCCGTCCGTCATGAACTTCAGCTCTGTCTCTGGCCCGCTCTTGTCGTCAAAACGGATCTGATAACCCACTTCTTTGCCCAGCTGACATTGCAGCTCGCTCGCGACGCGACTGGCCACGCTTGTGGCGGCAATACGCCGGGGCTGGGTCACGGCAACTTGCTGCGTTCTTCTGACGCGCTTGTCCTCTGCCCCGTCACTGCCCCGTGCGTCGCGTTCTTGACGGCGCCGCCGTGCGTAAACTTCAAGGGCTATCTTCGGCAGCTGAGTCGTCTTCCCGGACCCCGTAGCTCCTGCGACGATCACGACGGCATGGGTCTCTAGCGCCTGCTGAATGTCGGCGACTCGGGCAGAGATGGGCAACTCCGCCGGGTATTCAATGAACAAGCCGCCTGCAGGCGGTGCCGCAGGTTGGTTCGCAGAGCCGTCTTTGCCGTCGGAAGTCATGCGCTGCGGCTCATAGCATTCCACGCACACTCCTGCAGAGTTCCGTAAAGCGCCGTGAATCAACCGGCAACGGTGCAGCGGGCTGGAGCCAGCCCGCTGCAGGACGGCGAGTGCCAGCTCACCGCCAAGGGCGGCCACCCCACGCGAAGTTACCGATTCAGCAGCTTGTCAGCGCGAACCGCCAAGTCCACGAACTGGTGCTGCCAGCCGCTCGCCATGCTCACGTCTTGCAGCGGCCCCGTAGCTGAGAAATACACTTTGAGGGCCCGCGCCGGCATCTGACCCGCCGTAAGCTCTGCGGCGAAGTGGTCGAGCGCCAGCAGTGCGTCGGCGCGGTCATTCCACGGAGAGTACTGGAAATCGTTCTGGGGGATCTCCAGCAGAAGCCGCGCGTCTTTTAGGATAGTCAGTAGGTCAGTATGGAGGACGGTCAGAGACATGATTCACCCGCTGCAAAAAGCGACAAGGTCCATAACACACAACGACCCACTCGAGGGAGCGCGCTGCACTAGTTGACGACGAAACGGACGGGCTCGACCTGCCGTCGGCCGCGCGTACCGTCAGCTCCAACACCCCGGGTCGCACTACCCAGGCCGCTTGGTTCCGCTGCATAGGCAAAGCCACACCGTTGAGCATCAACACGCCCCCACCCCCGCGATGGCGACTTGGTTGGCGCCGACCTGGACCGCGAACGACAACCCGAGACTCAACACGACCCAATTCCGGTGGGGCAGCGGCACGTGCAGCTTGGCTACCGGGTGCTCCCGAAACGCGTTGCCTACGGCGGACATGTCCAAGACCTATAAAGTTGGGCCAGTCGGTTCTTTACCTGCACGGGACCGGTCGCCGAGGCTGCGCGCGTCGCAGGTGCCCTCCGGAGGGAGAGAATGGCCTTGTGGCTTTCGAGGCGGCGGGCTAGCACGGCTTCAATGCGAAACAGCGCGGTTTTGGTATGCGCGTTAGTCGCCTGTTTCGCCGGGTGCTCCGGCAACGATCTGCGCTCGAATCCAGACGCGCCGTCGCGCGCCGACGATGCTGGAAGGTACGTCTCCAAACCCCTAGCTTCCTCCGACGGCGGCTTCGGCTTGCGCGGCACTGAAGGCCCGGACGGAGGGACCGGGGTGCTTGCCGCCGCGGCCAACCGTTTTGACGGTACTTCAACCCACGGCTCCGACTGGAGCGCCCGACCCAGCCGTCGTCTCAGCTCGCTCCAGTACGTCAATCTCGCTGAGGATGTGCTGGGCGTAAGAGGACGCGACCGGGCCGCACTACTGCCGCGCGCAGAGACGGCGTTAGGGGCGAGGTTTGACGAGCCAGGGCAGCCCTCCGCGTTGCGCGCAGCGGCGATTGAGCGCCTGGCGGAACAGCTCGCCTTCGGCGCCCCCACAAGAACCCTGCTGAGCTTTGCACCGTGCCGAGACCTCGAGAGTCCGTGCATCGATGGCTTTGTCGCGAACCTGGGGTTGTTTCTGTATCGCGCGCCGGTCACCCCGCAGCAGCTTGCCACGCTAGGTCGAGTCTTCTCAGTCAGCGCCGCTGCAATTTCAGAATCCTCATCGCCAAGTCGGCTATTCGAAGAGGCAGCGCGCTACGTGTTGTGGACGATGCTGCAGGCTCCCCAGTTCATCTATCGGCTTGAAGCCAGTACGGCACTGAGCACCCAACTCGGGGGCCACGAGCTAGCGTCCCGGCTGTCGTTTCTGATTTGGAATTCGGGCCCCGATCTGGAGCTGTTTCAGCAAGCCGAAGCTGGAGACCTGAGCACTCCGAAGCAAGTGCAGCAACAAGCGTCTCGCATGCTTTCTCACCCACGCGCTCGGCGCGCAGCTGCTGACTATGTGGAAACATGGCTCGGTCTGCATCAGCTAGAATCGGCGAACGAAAACGCAGCGCTTGTGCTCCGGGTATCGCCGGGACTCCGCCAACAAATGCTTGAGGAGACACGGCAATTTGCCAGCCGGGTTTGGGTCGACGAGGGGGCGGAGCTTCTAAGTCTGCTTATCGATCGCGAAACTGCGCTGACGCCTGAATTGGCGCAGCATTACGCGTATCGCGGCCCTCAGGCGTCGCTGAACCAAGAGTTGGTCGAAGCGTTTCTACCGATATCGCCAGGAGTCTTCGCGCCGTATTCTTATGCCCAAACTCCGGAGAGACTCGGCATTCTCACCCAGGCCGCGGTCATCGGCGCGCATTCTTCGCCAGACGGGACGTCTACCGTTCAGCGGGGCGCTTTCGCGCTTGCAAGCTTGCTGTGTGGTGCTGTGCCGGAACGCCCGCAGGACGTCGAACCCTCCGTCGAGTTCGCGGAAGTGCCGTTTGATGCGCCGGCGCGTGAACGTTTCGCGGCCCACTCGGCGAACCCGCAGTGCCGCTCCTGTCACGAACTGCTCGACCCCCTTGGTTACGCTTTCGAACCCTATGACTCTGCCGGTCGCTATCGTACCCGCGATGACGCGGGAAACCCCACTCGCAGTGACGGCGAAATTCTCTTGGACGGGCAGTTGCAGTCGTTTCAAAATACTGCTGAGTTCGCGCAACTGTTGAGCGAGAGTGCGACCGTAAGGCGCTGTGTGGTCAACAAGTATCTCCAATACGCAAGCGGACGGCTGGTTCCGGACGAAACGGTGCTGTCCGATGCACTAGAGCAGACGATGGCGCGCGGCGCGACGTACGAGGCGCTTGTGTTCTCCATGGTCCAGGCTGCTTGGTTTTACCAGGTTTCCGCGTCGGAACGTGCCGACGACACCGAAGCTCTCGACAAGGAAACGGACTAGCCCATGGATCACCGACGCTCACCAGTGCTCGACCGTCGCGACCTGTTGCGGGGAGTTGGCGGCGCCGCCTTGGCGCTGCCCTTCGGCTTGCTTGCTAGACCTACGATGAGTCGCGCTATGGAGCCCCCGCTTGAAAGGTTGGTCACGGTCTTCCTTGGCAACGGTCTGCCCTCCGCACTGATGCCTGCTGTGAGCGGCCCGTTCTCCAATGCGTTGGCCCCCCTAGAACCGTACCGCTCACAGCTGACAACGGTGCGGGGCATCACTGCTGTCGCAGAGGGTCGCCAGGGCAATGGTCATACCCGCGGCGGTGCGTCTTTCGCTTGCGCTAAAGATTATTCTGGCGTGCACACGAAAGGCGGCCCCAGTCTAGATTGGGTGGCGCACCAGGCGACGCAGACGGATACGTTACACCCAACGCTGTCAACGGGGATTTACGGCGCCGAGGACCCTCACGAGCGCATGCGAATTGTTCATTCTTGGCGCGGTGTAAATCTACCTAACGAACCCATCCCCGATACGCTGTTGCTCTTCGAAACACTGTTCGGGCACACCATTTTTCCCCCTGGGTCGGCTCAAGCCGCGCGACACAGCCGCTTGCGAGTGAGCGTTCTGGATGCAGTGCTTGAGGACTACAAGCGACAGTCTTCGCCGCGAGCTCCCTACGGGGCCGAGACGAAGCGTGTGTTGGACTCCCATCTGCAGAATGTGCGTGAACTTGAACGCCGAGCCGTGGCGCTCAGCGCCGCTGAGGAACTGGAGCCGGGCTGCGGTTCGACCCCGCCGCCGGAGCGCTATCACGTGCTTGAGAGCCGCAACATGGACTACTGGGACGTAGCGTGGCCGGTAATGGTCGAACTGTATGTCGCCGGCCTGCACTGTGACCTATTTCGTTTCGGCAACTTAATGGTCACCAGTGGCGGCGATGCGTTCGCCTACTCTGCGCCGGGTGCCGTGATAGAGAACGTCCATTCGGACGCCTACCACAAGTGGCCAGGCACAAGTTCCGACGCGGTAATGGGGCTAGTGCGCTGGCAAATGGAGAAGGTCGCATTCTTGCTAAGCCGGCTAGCGGCGACGGAGCTCGCAACACCTGAGACTGCGTTGCTCAGTCAAGAAACGACGTTACTCATCGGCAGTGAATTGAGCGACCCAGCGAGTCACTCCCGCGACGACCTGACGTTCTTCTTGGTCGATGGACAACAACGTCTGCGGCCAGGAACGTTCAATGTCGCAGAACGACGCAGCGATGTCGATTTGTACAACACGCTGCTTCAACTCTGGAACGTGGAGCCCGGGACTTTCGGCGAACGCAGTCGTTACGACGGACTATTGCCGATACTCGCGTGATTTGACCGCTCGGGTTCGCTGTCGAGCGGAAGCTTATCCGACCATCGTCAGAATGCTGCGGAGCCGTCGGGGTTGATAGCCGCCACCCGCCCGGTGTAGGACTCGGGAATGACCGTTCGACCCTCACTTTATGGACTTGTCGCCCTGGGTTCGCTGGTGAACGTCGCCGCTTGTTCCAGCGAACGCCCCAGTTTTGGAAAAGCGGCTGCCGAGAGGGATGGCGGCGAGCGCTCAACAGACAAACCCGACGCGGGTCGCGGCTCAGGCGGTAAGGGCGAGGACCCCAAGAACACCGGGGGCAAGAACGGCGGTGGCAAGGCGGGTAGCGACGGCAGTGGTGGAACCGGCGGCGACGGCCCGGGCGGCGCCTCCAACGGCGGCGACGGCAGCGGCGGCGTCGCTAACGGTGGCGCAGCTAGCGGCGGTGGCGGAAGCGGTGGTGACGCTAACGGCGGCGACGGCAGCGGTGGTGACGCGAACCCTCAAGGCGGCAGCGGCGGCGCGCCGCTCGTCTGCGGGGCGAATGAAACTGCCACGGCCGCAGGTTGCGTTTGTGACGCCGCGTCGAAGACGTGTGGCGCTGCGTGCATTCCGAAAACCAACTGCTGCATCAGCGACAACGCCCAGGGTGAGTGTTGTAACGCAGACGCTGACTGCCAAGGGCTCGGCGGTAACTTCGCCCGCACCTGTGACGTCGCTGAGCAGAAGTGCTGGATTAAGGATTCCGTGACGCTTGGCGTCGACCAAACGGCTACTGGTTGGGTCAATTCTTGCGAGAATAACGCCGGTCCTAGCCTTTGGGTGGGCTTCAGCTTCGAGGAATATCGGGCCATGCTGACGTTTGACGGCGTGGTCCCCACCGGAAGTGTCGTCGACAGCGCAACTCTGAGCATCGCCCAAAACATATCCGGGTTTGGTTGCGACAAGACCGTGAATATCTACGGTACGAGCATGGCGTGGCTTGATGTGGATTTTCTCAACGAACTGAGCTTGCAAGAGCTGACGAGCGGCCCCTCCGCGGTGGTGAGTAGCGGTTTTCAACCATTCAACAAGGTAGCAGTAGTCGAAGTGGGCCAAGTCTTGCAACCGATGGTCGGTCGCCGCCCGCAATTCTTACTCCTAATGGCGCAGCCCCCGACCACGTCGTCGTGCGAGTTCGTCTATGATACGGAGGCCCCGGGCAGCCCGGCGGAACTCAAAGTGGAGTTCCGCCGTCATTGACGCAACGGACAGCGCCCTGCTCGGCTTTCTGAGCGAGCAGGCGACTTGTACTGTTCTTATTGCGCAGTCGGAACAAATTCTATCCCATACCAGCGAGCGCGTGCCCAAGCCCAGGAGCATGTCTTCGGGGGCAAACCGGCACAGTCGAATTGTCGTGCCTGCAGGTCCTCATAAATCTTAAGATTCGAGTGGGGTTTTGCGTGGACTTCGATCTTGGCACCAGCAGGGATTGCAACACGCGGCCAGGTAATTTTAAGCCGATTGCACGTATTGTTGTTGCTCGGCGCAGCGGACTGCTCTCGAGCGACCACGCCGTTCACCACTAGCCTGAACACGGACTCTCCGTCGGATTCACCGCAGTGGTCGAGCGTGACGTCGTAATACCATTCCTTCAGCGTGCCGTTCAACGCAGCTCGCCCATACAAGTGTTTCTCATTCAGTTCGACGTCGCGACCCGGAGCATGCCGCCAGTCGAAACCAGGAGGGAAATTCGGGTCTTTCAGCGGCTCGAGCTGAACCCGATCCCCCTCAGCTATGAAGTGTGAGAACATCGCATTGGCCGGCAACAGCTCGAAGTCGGCGTTGACGGCGAACGTTTGCGGCGGAGGCGGTGCGCCGTCGAGAGTGATCATCGGATCTGGGTTCCCCGCGCCGCCCGCGGCTGGCGTGCCGCCCGCGCCCGGCGTGCCGCCGTTAGCCATGCTGCCGCCTGCGCCCGGCGTGCCGCCGTTAGCCATGGTGCCACCGGTGGCTGGCGTGCCGCCGTTAGCCGTGGTGCCGCCCGCGCCGCCGTTAGCCGTGGTGCCGCCGGTGGCTGGCGTGCCCCCGCCCATACCCAAGCCAGGTCCGGGGTCCATGGTGCCGCCGGCAGCCCCGCCTTCCGGCAGGGCCGAGCCCATGCCCCCTCCGGGCTGATTGTTGATCGGCATTCCGCCGTCTTCGGAGGCACAGGCTACTGTGAAGGCGCCGAGACCCAGGGTCATCAGGGCGATAGGCGTGAAACTTATTGGATGCATCATGAGACGAGGGCTCCAGGGCGAAAACGCGGGTGCACCACGAGTAGACGGCTCCGCGGGCACAGGAACGGCAGCTCTTTTGCCGGCGCGGCAAATTCACCGCTTTTCAGCCACTTCCGAGACACCGACATATTCGTGGTTGGAAATTACCGCATCGTTGATCGCACCCTGAGTGCAATCTTGCTGCGTGCCCGATCAGCGGCGGGCGTCATGGCCTTGAGGGGAGACGAAGACCTCGCGCGCCAGCCGAGGGTATAGCCCTCCGGCTTCTCAAAGCCTCGGGCGATCGTCAGCCAACCTGGATCGGGTGCGAGCGCATTGACTAGGCTTTCGTAATCGTGCAGCTGGCGCTTTTCAAACGCGCAGTCGTTCGTGCGGAGAAGCCACTCTATGGGCTCAGCGCTATCGGGGGGTGACGGTTCGCATGCGCGAACGACGTTCACCTCCTGAGCCTTGTTGCCATGTCGAAGGCCTCGCCCACGAACGACGCCGTCATTCGTTCAAGTAGGGCCCACCCCACGACGCGAGCAGAGGCTTTGCGCGATGAGCTGGCTCGCGGGCCCGATGCTGGGCAGGCCAGAAACCCAAGCTTCGGTCGCATCTCAGCGCGACGCTGGACCCACTGCGCCAACGGGTTACACTCGCCGCCCCGTGGAACGATCGAGTGTCAGCCTGCAGGTCCTCGACCGGGACGCTATCAGGCGCGAGGCGCGCGGCTGATGGACGCGCTGATGGTCACCGGCGACCAGATCGAGCTCACGCCGGACCCGCCTTGGAAGTGGATGGTGCCGCCCGTCAAAGTGCCGGTGATGGGCGCCCACAGGATCACCTCCGAAGGCAAATCTGTCATTTGGGAGACGGACATTATCGCGGCGGGTCCTCTCGCCACGGGGCAATTGTACAGCGCGCCGGGCTTCGACGTGCCGGGCACGGTGCTAAGCGTGGTTCTCAACGTCACCCCGGGCACCATGAGCGAGGCGGTGAAAGACACGAACCTGGAGGTGGCGACGATCGCCACGACCGGCACGTTCACCGCAGCCGTTATCCCGGCTATCAACCCTTCAACCGGGGTTCCCGATCCGCTCATCACCAAGACGGGCACCTGGGCGGTCGTGAGTCAGGAACAGTCCGCGTCTACCTCCGGCAAACCCAAAGCCAAAAACCAGGATGGCAAGTCCGGCGCGGCGACGAGCAAGGGAGCCGGCAAGAGCCTAGACGTTCACTTTGTCGCCGTCGAAATCGAAGATCACGAAGGCAATAAGCTCGGCGGGCAACAAGTCGTCATCGTCAGCCCAGACGGCATTCGTAACGACCGCAAACTGACCGCGGCCGGCGCCGCCCGCGTGGACGGCATTCGCGTTGAAGGCGAAGCCACCGTGCACATGTTGCGGTTTGACCGGCTGCAGGCAGCAACGCGCAGCGGCAAAGCCGCCGATTGGATCGCCTTTGATGTCGTCGACGAAGAGGGTCAGCCCTTAGCCGGCGCGTTGGTCGAAGTCACCACTCCTGACGGCGAAGTCATCGTCGCAAAAACAGGCCCCAAGGGCGCCGTGCGCATCGACGGGCTAAAACAAGTTGGTGACTGCGACGTGAAAGTGACGCTCGCGCCGGCAAGTGTGGCTGCTGATGGTGGGGCGAGTGCCGATGAGCCGCGCTTCGTCGTTGACGATGGCCAAGGGACGACTGTGGTCGTTGGCGACGGTCCGCCAACAGTCGTCGAAAACCCCAAGGAAGTCAGCTTCGTCGAGGTCGAGGACGCGCTGTTCCGAACTGAGAGCTGCGTCGTCATGCCCGAGGGCCAACTACCGGGAGCTGAGCATGAAGGGTTAACCAGTGTCGGCTTGTTCGCTGGCGTACTGCGTATCTCGCAAGAACGGGCCGGCAGCAAGCTATTCGTCGCCGGGCACGCGGACACGGTCGGCACTGAAGCGTTCAATCTGCCGCTAAGCCAAGAGCGCGCGAAGTGCGTGCTAGCGGCGCTGCAGGGTCCGGAAGCAGGCGGCCGCGACGCATTCGTTGCGCTAGCTCACGCGCGCCACCGGGTGAGTGACTACAAACAGTGGCTCAGCTGGTGCGTTCACGGACTCAGCCTCGGGTTCACTTGTGACGCAGGACCGATTGACGACAAGGCGTTTTCCGGGATCGCGCCATTGCGGGTGTTTCAAGCGGAGTACAATCAGCGCCGCGAAGCGCTGGGAGTACCGAAAGCCGCGGAGATCGCCGTCGATGGCTCGATCGGTAAACAAACGTGGGGCGCTCTATACGACGTCATGCAATTCGGTATCGCCGAAGAGCTCGGCGAAACTATCGACGAACTGCGCAAGATGCAGTCGGCCCTGCTCTGGGTAGATGACGCCAGAAAGTCCCTAGGCTTCGGTGAACACCACCCCATTGAGGCGCTAGGCAAAGACAACTTCCTCAGCCAAAACAATCGCCGCGTCGAGGTGTTGTTCTTCGACAAGACCGACAACCTGCCCGACCTCGCTGCGGCGGAAAGCGACCCCGCGACGAGCGACTTGTATGTGCCGCCCGATGGCTTCGTGCGGACGCCAATTGACTTGGTGAGCGCGAAGCGTTGGGTCGCAGAGTGGGCTGATGAAACGGCGCGCTTCGAGCGCCCCGCGACAATGAGCGTCAACGCGCCGGGCTGCCCGGCGGGTGTGCCGATGAAGTTCACGATCAGCATCGCGGGCTTCGAAGAACTCGACACTGTCGAGGGGACCTCAGCCGATGGCCGAATCGAAGAGACCTTCTCCGCTTGGGACGTGCCAGAAGAACCGCCATTTGCCGGGCTCATGGGTCCCAAGGATGAGTTTCCAACGCTGTTCTTTGAATTTGTCGTCGAGGGTGGAGGCCGGCGCACTACCAGCAGAAACAAGATCCCGTACTCGGCGGAAATTCAAATGGTGCTACAGGTCGCGGAGGAGGGCGAAGACGACATCCCTGTGGCCAATCAGCCGTACGTACTGGCAACGATGTTTGGCAAACGAACCGGGCGCACGGATGCCGAGGGCCGTGTTGTCGAAAGAGGCCTGCCTCCAGGAGGAATACACCTAGTGTTGCGAGACACGCTATTGATTGACGTGGACGTGTTGCCCCATGGTTGGGACGGGGAGACGTTGTGAGTCTGAACGCATTGGTTGGCTTCGTCAGCGTGGGCGGAAGCAACAATTCCAGCGTCAACTGGTTGATAGTGCTGCTAAGCGAGAACGAGGCGAAACCGACTATACGTCTGCGCCGCACTGTGCTGCTGGCAGCAAGCGGGCGCTCTTTAGACAAGAAGAAAGCCAACGCATCCATTTCAATGAAGGAGCGGAACGAGCCGGGCGCAGCGGGCGAGTCATCAACGGCCGAGATCGAGCTGCAGCTCACTGGCAAACCTCAGGTGAGGGCACTGCGACACACGTGGGAAGTGGAGTTCTCCACGCCGCCCGCTCGGGGGACCGTGCGCTTCGAGGTTTCTGCTAAGCAGGGCGACGAACCATTCAAGCTGCTCGCAGAACACGACGCGACCGCCCAGATCAGTCTCGCGCTTGGCGCCAATGGCGAGTTCGTGCGTAAGTTCAAGTTGCAGGATTTTCCGCGACTTTGTTTCGGGCTGCAGCAAGCGAAGCCCAACAAGCCACCGCGCAATTACCGAGGACTCAGCCAGGGAGATGGGGACCCAGCAAAGCTGATAGAACATCTTAATTCCGCGGTTTTGCCCGGTGCTCCATCCGCCCCAGCGGGCAAAGCCTTGCAGTCCTTGCTCTATCACTTGTTTGTTCAACTCGACAGCCCGAACACTCTCGACCCCGCGTGGGACCAGCAATCGGAAGGCGGTAACTCCAGCTTTGACTTGTCAGACGCCATGCTGCAAGCCGACCCTGTTCGAACCGCTGACGAGCTATGGGCAAGGCACGTGACGGAAATGGCGAGCTTTACTCGCTACGGAAACCCGAGCTCCAGATACGGGGGCAAGTCTGTCGACGCTGAGTTTGATGCGGACAGTCTCATTTCAAGCAGCAACAATCCTCGCTACGGGCTGTCGTTGGCCTGTCAAAATCTTGCTTCGTTGTCCACGGCGACGCGTCTGAACCTGGATGGCGGTCAAACGCGGGTGATCGCCTCCGGTATTTTTGGGGCATTCAATGCAACACAAGCGGGCGCGACGTGGTTCTCCGCCGATGTTGAGAACCCTTTGCCCGTCGAACCGAGCGGGCGCGGTGACCCCGCGTCACTAGGCGCGGGCCCAACCAAAGTCGACATAACACACGCAATCGCGAAGGTGCCGGAATACGGCCCGGGCACTGTTCACTTGTTTTCGAACCGCGCTGTCAAAGCTATTCTTGGAGACCAAGCCGCGGAAGCGAGTTACAGAGACTTCAACAAAAATCCCCAGTCGGGCGCAGCAAGCTACACGACCATCACGCTCAACAGCAAAGGCAAGCAGGTCGTTAAGGAGATGACCACTCTGGTCGGGGCGGACGGCGACAAGCGACAGCAAGTCGCCTTCGACGTTCGTGATGACGGACAGGAGCTGAAGGACAATCAAGACAACCCGCACATCGGCTTTGTCCTCCGCGTCAGACGGCATCCGAGTGACAGCGAAAGGCATCGAGCGCAGTTTTTGGACACCGGGGGGTTCGCTGTTGCCGGCCGTGGCGAGGGTTTGAACTTTGGCGGGGGAATGCACTCGGGGATATTCGACGGACCCCCCGCGCGGTTCATCCACAGTAACGTTGCAAAACAGCCCTATCGCGGCTTTGGGGTGTTTCCTAAGAAGACTCCCGCGCAAGCCAAGGAGCTGGCGAAGAATGTCACCGACGTGCTTCAGAAAGCTAGACCCCTGGGGTTCGTTCGTTTGGTCGTTGTCGACCGGAGCCTCAAGAAGACGGCCAAGAAGGGCATCTTAGACGAGTTCAAAATCGGCGCTTACCTCTACGTATCGCCGCTGTTGACCATGTATTCGAACGATGACTCTGCCGACTCGCAGCGCAGCAATTACTCAATCGCACGACTGATCTGGTCACTCCGAGACCTCCCTGGCATGGATAAGCTGGAGGTTCGCTGGTACATCTACCACCCCGTCGGCGACCTGGCCCGAGAGATGTTGGACGCGCCGCGAACTAAGAACGCTGTCGATCTCGCCACGTCAGTGAGTTCCGACCCGCCAAGCACCACGCTGCGCCGCCTTCTGGTGCCGATCGGTGAGTTAATCTCCGACGAAACAGGTCAGGTGGCTATGCTGGGCACCATCGCTCGCAAGGAGAGCCCCGCGCTGTTCAACAAGAAAATTGAGTCGCGCGATGACGTCGCCATGGACAAGCAGTTCTTAGACCGCAAGTTTCCCCAAGACATTGACCTGCCTCCCTATTTCAAGCCATGAGCCGCTACCGCGCATTGCCCCTGTTGTTTGCTTTTGTGAGTTGCGGCGGTCACACTCCTCACCTCGGGGTGCCCACGGCGAGTCAAGCCACCAACCTTGAGTGCCAAAGCCCGGGGCCTTCGGACCTTCGCCGCAGCTCCACTCCGGCGCTGCTGGCGGCCTGTATTGGTGCAGCTGAAAGCGCTGAGTGCACAATCACCCTGTCGACAGGAGTCGCTACGGGACAGTGCGAGCGAGGTGTCTGCGTACTAGCGCCGAGCTGCGAAGAGTCGTGCGGTGCCTGGATAGGCTCTCGCCTGCGATATATCGCTGACGATTGGAGCAAGAGGTTTGTTATGGGGGAATATTGGACCAAGGAAGGGTTTGGCGATCACTGTTTGGAACGCGGTGTAGACTCCGTCTGTCAAGAGTACACGATGGACCGTTTGCGCGATGAGATCCAAGAGCACGCGTCGAGCTTGCGCATCTGCCTCGCCCAATGCTTACTGCGAGTTGCAGGCGCAGAGGTCTTGCAGGTTGACGAAGTCCCGGGGTGCGATGACGCATCGCAGTGCCCTCAGGTTGACCCGCAGTGCGCGATTCCAATATGCCATGGTGGCGGCTGCAGCGTGAGAGTCAATAGCTTCAGTGGCAACGCTTGCACCACTTCCAACCTCGGAGCCGGGACGTGTAGTGCTGGACAGTGTGTGTCACTTGACGCCTGGACGCAGTACTGCGCCGCCCGA
This sequence comes from Pseudomonadota bacterium, assembly GCA_039796375.1. Lineage (GTDB taxonomy): Bacteria > Myxococcota_A > Polyangia > Polyangiales > Polyangiaceae > SZUA-265. Next base: position 2,432 of record JBDKJZ010000054.1, on the reverse strand, counting down.
GCTGCGGTCGTCGCAAACACTGGCACGCCCGGGCCAGGTCGGCCCCTGATCTTCGGTTGCTACCTCCGCAGAGAGTGCCTGCTGGACGAGCGCAAAGCCAACAACAACTCGGGTTGGCTTCACGAGCACGCTGGCTATCTTGAGTCCTGTCTTCGAGGCGACCCCGATGCCAACGAATTTCGCCCCCCGCCGATGGCCGACCCTCCGCCCTTTCCCAAGCGAGGCGACCCGTGAATCTTGATGAACAACAGAGTGAAGCCCAGGCGTTCCTGGATTGGTACATCACGGGGGTTAAAAGCCCTGCAATTGAAAACCAGTTCCCTGGGAACAACGACCCGGGGATTCGCTTCCGTCGGCCCGCACGGGTGGATATCCGCCCCGAGCGGCAACCGCTACCTGACGAACTCGACAACCAGGAGATCAGCGCCGGCGAAGGTCCAGAGGTCATCGACGAACCGTATGTGTTGATTGACGCCTGCGCACTACAGCGGGCTAAGGTCAGCCTTGAGGGTCAGGTGCTTCGCTTGCGCTTCATCTTCGTCAACCGTTTTCCTCCAGGCAAACTTGAGATTGCGCCCACGTTGCTTCGAACGGCAATGTTGCCGTTCTCTTGCGGCGTTGGGGCGCAGATTGTTGACGAGTGTGTGGACCTGCTCGAAGAATACTTGGGCTCAGATGGGGAGTTTCAGCCGCGCTTCGATCCCGTCATCGAACTCCTCAGCCTTGAGGACTTCAATGAACGGGTAGCAAACGGTGATCTATGACGCTTCCTGCTGAGCCCGCTGAACTACTGAAACGCAGCTGTGGGGGCCTTGGTGGCTTGCTAATGATTTGCTGTGCTGCGGCGCCGAATCACCAAAGCACTATGAGTCAGTCGCCCTTTGAGGCCACGGTCTCAGCCAGCTCTCAGCCCTCCGCAACCAAGGCCGTGCTCGCGCCTTCTGCGGCTCCCACGGCCGGGCGTTACCAAACGCGCCCTCGGTGCCCGGCAAGTGATTCGTCGAATGGTCCGCGATTGTGCGAACTCACCATCCGACAAATTGATTGGCAACACCGCTATCTGACCAGGCGGGCTGCGGCAGACCACGTGGGCGTCTGCTTGGGCACTGAGTGTGTATCCAAAGCTGTCTGCGTGGAGAACTGCCTGAAAGTCGGGGTATCCGATATTCTCTTGATGTACGGGCCGGACGCGGCTCTGTGCGGGCACGCCGGTACGACTCCAGCCCAGTGCCGAGAGCAAGCCAGCGTACCCAACGCAAAGGCACTGAGCGCCGCTGAAGTCTTGATTAAGGAATGCATGGCGTCATGCGCCGTACCCCAACCCCAGATAGACGCACCATGGATCGACTGAGTTGGTCTAGCTTGGGCTGGCTCCTGTGCGGGGCTGTGCTTTGCTGTCAGCCACCGGCCGCGGCTTCCCCGGCGCCTGCCGCGAACGTCGTCGTGTGTCCAGCCCAAGTGTCCGGCGCAACCCTAGCGCCCGCGTCATCCAGCGTGTACGTGCCACACCTTGAGCTGGCGGAGCTGGAATACCAGGATACCAGTAAAGAGGGGCTGTGCACCGTTCGCTGCATTAGGGGTGTGGCAAGGGTATGGGCGAGGGAGATGACGAACGCTGCGGCGGCCTGCACCGGAACTGAGGCGGAGCGCCGCGCTTGCGAAGAAGACAGGTTCCCCACTATCGCGACCCGCGAGGATCGGGAGGCTCTTATCCGCTGCGCGCTGGAGTGCGGCTACACGGAGCCCGATCTCTATCCAATTGGCAACCTCGATCGGCTCAAGCTGGACGCGCCGCTCCCGTCTGAGCAGCCTCCTGCGCAGTGACTCAGCTCGGTGACGATAAGCGTTGGCATGATTCGTCTGGCGCACCAGCTCGTGAACGAGCGCGGCGTCCGTGTGTTGCTAACATCCGTTTTTCTCCGGACCTACAGTAAGGCTGATGTTGAGCACTTCGCGGCCGCATCAGATCCCAACGTAACCCTTAAACCCAACACGGCGCAGCGCGACTTCATAGTCGTCAAGCATTGGGGCGGGGTGGAAATGCTATTTGAGAACAACGCCGGTGAGAAGTTTAGAAAGCGCACCTCAAGCGCATCGTTTCGCAACAGTTTTGACCGTATTCCCAGCGGCCCGAAGATCTTCTATCGGCTGACGGACATCAACGTACCGTTGGACCCGACCGATCCAACTAGCATTCCCAAACGCGCTGCAGATCCAGCCTCCGCCGGCTGCTGCGGACGCTCGACGAGCCCACTCACGCTCCCCAAAGAGCTCCACCCCGGCCCCCGCCGTATTTCACCGGCCGGCCTCGCAGGCATCAAAAGCACGACCCTGGGGAGCAGACCCAAACCGTGCTCTTTGACGAGCCTGCCTGAGACGAGTGGGCGCCCCTCGCCTAAGCGCCTGAGCGGCTCGGGTCTCGGCGGAGCTGC
>JBDKJZ010000053.1:0-16832 GCA_039796375.1 Pseudomonadota bacterium | reverse complement strand
CAGCCCGACCTTGCCGCCACTCCCCCCGCCGGAAGAGCCCTCGCGCTTCCAGGTTGCCTCACAGGGGTTGGTGCTGATTGAGGGCCGTATCCCCATCGCAGAGGCCAAGGTGTTCATTTTCAACCACAATACACAAGCGATAGCTGGCGAGTTCGTTCACGATTTCAGCTACGCGATTGAAGTGGGCGCGAAGCCGGGTGATTTCCTCCAGCTGTGGTACAGCGCGGCGAACATCGAAAGCGAAACCGTGAACTTCGACCTGCCTGACGCCCTCGAGCCCAAAGCGCCCTAGGTGGGTCGGGCTCGGGTTGGGCGAGAGGCTCATCCGGTCGGTCCTAGCCAGTTGAGGACTAGGACACCGTGCGTAGGACGACCCGACCGTCTTTGTGCTGGTGCGTGAAACCGGCCTGCTTCGGCAATACGGGGCCCACGTGATCGTCGACCTCGCCGACGTCGACCATCAGATCGTAGTCGGTGGCGTCGGTCACTTCCGCCGGGTAGATGCGGCCGGGGTATACAGGACCGCCTGAGATGAACACCTGACCGTCGATGTCCGGTGCCTGTCCCTGCCAGCGCCCCACCATTACCAGCTCGCTTTCCTCGCTCGGGCCCTCGACCAGCACTTCCACGCGTCGCCCAATCAGTGCCTCGTTCTTACGGCGGCTGATCTCTTGTTGGATCTGCATCAGGTGCGCGGCGCGCTCCAGTGCCAGCTCCTCTGGGACCTTGTCTGGCAGGTGAAAGCTGCGGCTGGTCGGCTCGTCTGAGTAATGAAATACCCCGACGCGGTCGAACTCAGCCCAGCGCACGAACTCGCACAGCTCTTCAAACTCAGCGTCAGTTTCTCCCGGGTGACCCACAATAAAGGCCGTCCTGAAGACCACATTGGGGATGCTCTTCCGGACACGCAGGACGGCGTCCCTGAGGCGCTGTCCCCCGTGGCCGCGGCGCATCCGCGTCAGCATGCCGTCGGCGGCGTGCTGGAGCGGCATATCGATGTAAGGCACAATCTTGGGCGAGTTGGCGATCAGCTCGACGATCTCGTCGCTGAGCTTCTCGGGGTACAGATAGAAGAGGCGCAGCCACCGGAGTCCCTCGAGCTCATTGAGCCCGTTCACCAGGGTGGCGAGCGTCTCGCGTGCAGAGCCGGATTCCTCGGCCTCGCCGTGGATGAAGTCACGGCCGTAGGCGATGGTGTCCTGTGAAACGAGGTTGATCTCCTGCACACCCGCAGCAATCAGGCCCCGAACTTCTGTGATCACATCAGCGGGGCGTCGTGAGCGCTGCTTGCCCCGAAGCTGGGGTATGATGCAGAAAGAGCACGTCCGGTTACACCCTTCGGCGATCTTCACGTAGGCACTCGCGCCGCGCGTGCTGATGCGGCGCGGGTCGGAAGCCTGAACAAGCCAGTCGGCGGGGTTACCGACGAACAAGCGCGGCGCGGCGCCGCGTAGCACCGGTGCGAGCCGAAGCATGTCGCTCGAACCCAAGAAGTGATCGACCTCAGGCAGGCCTTCAGCGAGCTCATCCCCGTAGCGCTGGCTGAGGCACCCGGTGACTATCAGCTTCTTACAGCGGCCATGTTCCTTTTGACCGGCAAGTTCGACGATGGTCTCGATCGACTCCTGCTTCGCGCTTTCGATGAAGCCGCAGGTGTTGACTACGATCACGTCTGCGTCAGCAGGGTCATCGGTGTGGATGAAGCCCTCAGTCTCCGCGACGCCGAGCATGACCTCGGAGTCCACACGGTTCTTGGGGCAGCCTAAACTGACGAAGTGAATACGCTTGGTGGTCATCGCTTATCGCGCATCATCTTGGTGAATCGCCGGAACAAATACAGCGCGTCGTGAGGACCGGCCGCGGCTTCGGGGTGGTACTGAACACTGAAGGCTTGCAGGTCGGGGGCAACTAGCCCCTCGCTAGTGCCATCGTTCAGATGAATGTGGCTCGTTTCGGCGACGCCTTTCAGCGAATCCACGTCGACCACGAAGCCGTGATTCTGCGTGGTGATCTCCACCCGGTTCGTCTTCAAGTCTTTAACCGGCTGGTTCAATCCACGGTGACCAAACTTGAGCTTGTAAGTGCTGCCGCCGAGCGCTCGCGCGAGCAGCTGGTGGCCGAGGCAAATCCCAAATATTGGAATCTTGCCCACCAACTCGCGGATGGTTTGTTCGGCGTAGCCTACGGCTGCCGGATCCCCGGGCCCCGAGGACAGGAAGATCCCTTCCGGTTCGAGCTTCAAGATATCAGCGGCACTGAACGTTGCGGGTACTCCGGTGACGTCACAACCCACGTCGACCAGGGTTCGCAAGATGTTTCGTTTGACACCGAAGTCCATAGCGACGACCTTAAAGCGGGGGTCCGGATGGTAGTCGGTGCGCCCGTTCATAGCCTTCGCGGGATTGAAGGACGAGCGCCACTCGCCACGGGTTTCAGTGAATTGGTAGGGGGCGGCCGGGGTAACCCTAGACACGAGGTCGAGCCCATCCATCTTCGGCGCGGAGCGTGCGAGTGCCACGAGCGCGTCCACCGAGCCTTGGCCGATCGCGCCGTTCTGTGAGCCACCGTCCCGCAATAGCCGCGTCAGGCGACGCGTATCGACGCCAGAAATGCCAGTGACGCCGTGCTGTTTTAGGTAGCTGTCTAGGTCTTGGGTGGAGCGGTGGTTGGACACCACGGGGCTCAGATCACGCACGATGAACCCGCTCGCGCAGGGCGCCCCGCTGAGGCTCTCGGGGTCATCGTCGTTGATGCCGGTGTTGCCGATCTGCGGGGCTGTCATCGTCACCATCTGGCCGGTAAACGAAGGATCGGTGAGGACTTCTTGATAGCCGGTCATTCCGGTAGTGAAGACCACCTCGCCGCTGGCTGGGCCGGGGTGACCCCACAGGTAGCCCTCAAAAGCAGTGCCGTCGGCGAGGACGAGGTGGGCGCGTTCGCGATTCATGAGGGCTCCTTAGCTGAAAGAGACGGCGGAGTGGAGCACCTTGCCCCGGCCAACAGTCATGACGACCCTGGCAGGCAGCTCCCGGTCCCAGTAGGGCGTGTTGCGGCTCTTACTGAGGAGGCCGCTTCGAGCAGGCGAAAATCGACCCGTGGGGTCAATCAGGGTGAAGTAGGCTTCCGAGCCAGCTCTAAAGCTCGGGGCGTCTATGCCGAGAACCCTTGCCGGGCCGGTAGAGAGCAGATGCGCGAGGCGCGCTATCGGCAAACGACCATCGTTTACGCATTGCCACAGAAGACTCAAGCAGAGTTCCAGACCCACCGCGCCCGGCTCAGCGATTTCGAACTCGGCGTTCGTCTCTAGGGCCGAACGGGGTTGATGGTCGGTCACGATGCAGTCGATCGTGCCGTCGAGTGCGGCCTCGAGCAGCGCGTCGCGATCGGCAGCCTCTCGCAGCGGCGGGCTGAACTTGAAGCGCGAGTCGTAGCCCTCGAGGCATCTGTCCGTCTCGAGTAAATGATAGGGTGTGATGTCGCAGCTCACAGCAAACCCACGAGATTTCGCCTCTCTAACGAGCGCTACGCCTTCCCGCGTGCTGAGCGTAGATGCGTGGTACCGTGCCCCGGTGTCCCCAGCGAGCAGCAGATCCCGCTGCAGCGCGATCGACTCGGCAACCCGAGGCCAGCCGCGTAGCCCCAGCCGGGCGGAGGTCGCGCCTTCGTGCATTTGCGCACCCGCGATCAACGACGCCACCTGCGCTTGTTGCATGAGCAGCACGTCGAAGGTTCGGCAGTAGCGGAGCGCGTTACGCATCAAGTCTGCGCGCTCGATAGCGTGACCGGCGTCGCTTACCGCGACCACACCTGCTTCTTTCAGGTCACCGATTTCTGCGAGCTCTTGGCCCTTCAGGCCACGCGTCACAGCGCCAATCGGGCCGAGTTCGGCTCCGCCAGCGCGGGCTGCACTGTTTAGCAGGGCTTCAGTGACGGCTCGGCAGTCGTTGACGGGTTGGGTGTCTGGAAGGCAGCAAACCCTGACATAACCTCCGGCGGCAGCGCTTGCTAGGCCGCTGCGCACATCCTCGCGGTACTCAAGGCCAGGCTCGCCCAAATGGGCGCGCAAATCGATGAAGCCGGGCATCAACACGAGGCCCTGGGCGCTGATCGTGCTGCCCGAAGGGGCGTCCGGGGACTCTTGGGTTAGACCCACGATCTTATCGTCCTCGACGATCAATGTGGCGATTTCGTCGAGGCCCTGAGTGGGATCGATGACCCGTGCGTCCCGCAGGATCCAGCGTCGAGGGCGCTCCGGCATGAGGCGGCCTCATAGCATCGAGCGCGGGGCGGTAACAGAACCTGTTCACTGTCAGGCCCGATCTTTTTCGGCTGACTGGAGGCGCGTGCCTACCGAGCCGAGTTGTGGGCAAGCGCGCTCTCCGTGTTACGATGGCCCGCGAATATGCCGACCCGGGAACCTTCGAGTAGTCCGAACGCTTCACCCCCTCAGGCCGAATCATCGGCCAAGTCAGCCGAGGTTCCTGCGGTGGTCGAGCGCCGACCGAGCGACCACTCAGTCCCTCCACCGCCGCCTTCCAAGCTGGGAATGAGGAAGAGTGTGTCGACCGCGCCCCCCCCGCCACGCGCGCGCTCAGTCGCGCCGCCGTCCAGGGCCCACAGCGCGGACCTCGTCCCGCACTCGGTTCCCCCCGCCCCTCCTCCTCCTCCGTCGAAGGGTCCAACAGCGAAGCCGCTGCCCACGGGACCGCAGCTGAGCGCCTCGGCGGGCGACGTCGTCGGCGAAGCTCCGACGATCTCCCTCGACATGAGTGCTCCGAACCCGACCGGCACTCAGCGCGGTGACGACGTCCATGCCCCCGCGGCCACAGTCGCTCCGAGTGAAGGTGTGCCGACGGCCCCGGGCAGCCAAGCGGAGGCACCGAGCCCCGAAGAGCTAGCCAGCTCCGTGCTCGAGGTTGGTGAGACAACAGGCCAGGCGCTCGTCGAGGCTGCCGCACTTGAGGCCAGCGCGAGCGGAGTCGAGGATCCAAGAGAATCGGACGAAGATTTGGCCCACAGCGTTGCCCCCAAGGCCACCGAGCTCGAGGTCGGTGCGCCTCAGCCGCTGACGCCTGCCGAGTTGCCGAGCCCCGCTGTATCGCGCCGACCACTGAGCGCGGCGACGGACTCGTTGTTCTTGGGCTCCGGGCTGGGGGAGCTGCCCACGCGCTTCGATCTGCAGGCCCTCGAGCGACACGATTCGCCTTGGACTCCCGAAAAACAAGCTCAGGCGCTACTCGAGAACGCGACTGAGCTCTGCGACTTGTTCGTCGGCGAGCTCGCGAAGAAGGGTGACAAGCAACGCACGGCTCGTTTGCACTATGAAGCGGCTCGCCTTTTCGAAAACCCGATCGGAGATCTCGAAGCGGCAGCCAAGCACTTCGAACAGGCACACCGGTTGGCCCCGACCCACGTGCCCAGCCTGCGGGGTGCCAGGCGCACGCAGCTCGGGCTGAAGCGTTACCAGCAGGCAGCAAGACTGTTCGATGCGGAAGCCGACGTGGTCTCTGAGACCGAGCAAAAGGCGTGGCTTCTGTACCACAAGGCGCAGCTGCTAGAGGCGCAGTTGGGCCAACGTGTCGAGGCGCGCGAAGCGCTAGAAAAAGCTTCGGAGCTTGCGCCACGCAACTTGACGATCGTCAAGGCGACCGCTCTGGCTCAAGAGCAGGCGGGCGCATGGGAGCCACTCGTCAAGAGTTTCGAGCGGTGCGTGGCCGCGCTCGAAGAAAACCCGAAGGAGCGAGCCGTATACCTCTCGCAGATGGCCCGGGTCAGCGCGGTCCGCCTAAGAGACGTACCTCGCGCGATTGAGCTGTATAAGGGTGCGTTTGAGGCAGATCCTTTGGCCCCGGGCGCGCTGCCGGCTCTGAAGGAGCTGCTGTACCGCCAAGGCCGCTTCACGGAGTTGGTGGAAGTGCTCGAGCGCGAAGCTCAGCTTGCGAAGTCTCCTGAGGCTCACGCCTTCGCGAAATTTCGGGTCGCGCGCCTCTGGGTGGAGCGCTTGTCCGACGTCGCGCGCGGCCTTCAGGCACTGGAGCACGCGAGCGCCTTAGTTCCTGCCGACCGCACAGTGCTTGCGGAGCTAGTGCGACTCTACGAGCTGCTAGATCGCTCCGAGGAGTTGGCATCAGCGAGTGAACGACTGCTCGCGCTCAGTCCTCCGACTAGCCCAGAACCCCTGCACCGCCTGGGTGAACTCTACGAGACGAAGCTCGACCAGCAGGAGCGGGCCATCGAACGCTATTCCCAGGCCTTGGCATTGAGGGCTGACTATCATCCGTCCATTTTGGCGCTGGATCGTCTGCGGACCAATCGCGGCGAGTGGACGGAATTGATCCAGATGCTCCGCGCTGAGGCCGACTCGTCTGGCGACGTCGAACAAAGAGCCGCGCTATATGTTCGTATCGCGGGCGTCTTCGAAGATCAACTGTGCAACGTAGACGGCGCGCTGGCGCACCTCAAGCTGGCGCTAGAGATACGCCCAGGGCAAGACGCGGCGTACAAGTCGATCGTTCGACTGCTCAGCGCTGCCCAAGACTGGCGAGCGCTGATTGAAATCTACGAGCGTGGAGTCGAGTCCGCGACGGCGACGGAGGAGAAGGTCACGACCCTCTTTCAGCGAGGGCGAATCGAAGAGGACGCGCTGGGTATGCCGGCAGCGGCGGTCACCACCTACCGGCGCATCTTGGACCTCGACGGGAATCGTCTCGAGGCGATCCACGCGCTTCAACGTGCCGCTGAGCGGGGGAAGAAGTATGAGGATCTAATCTTGGGGCTTGAGCTTGAGGCGAGCGCCACCACGGAGCGGCACCGCCAGCTAAATCTTCGTCACAGGATCGCGACGGTCCTCGAAGGGAAGCTCGGTGACTCGGCTGCGGCAATAGAAAAGCTGCAAGCCTTGCTCGACACGGATCCCGCCTACTTGCCAGCGATTTCTAGTCTGGCGCGCATCTACTTCGCCGCGCAGCGGTTCGAGGAGCTGGTAGCGACGTACAAGCGGGAACTGGCGGTCACCACCGGCGTCTCGGCCCGCGCTGACCTGTTATGCCGAATGGCGGAGATCTGCGAAAAGCGGCTCAGTCAACAAGAGGAGGCGGCAAGCCACTATCGGAGAGCCGTTCAGGCTGAGCCGCGGCACCCGCTCGCAGTCAAGTCGCTTCGACGACTGTGCACTCTCCGGGGCGAATTCAAGGAGGTGGCCCGGTTGTTGGAGTCCGAGGTTGAACTCGCGGCTACGACGGAGGAAAAAGTGAGGACGTGGTTTCTCCTTGGAGAGGTGCACGAAAATCGGCTGGAGTCGCAAGAGAAAGCGCTCGAAGCCTACGGCAACGCCCTAGAGCTGGCGCCCGACTTTCGGCCCGCAGCTGACGGTTGCCTACGTCTGCTCGAGCAGAGTCACAACTTCAAGGCGCTCAAGGAGCGCCTCGCTAAGGAAGCGTTGAGCGCGACAGAACCGCTTTATCGCATCAGCGCCGACTACATTGCGGGGGAACTGAGCCGTGATCACCTCAAGCAGCTGCACGAGGCCGCCACTGCTTTTGAGGCGGTACAGCGCGAGGCTCCTGAGTACAGCGGCGCCTGGCTCGCGCTCGAGCGCCTTTACTCACAGCTTGGCAAGAAGGACTCCCTGCTGGCGCTCTATGCGAGCGCGCCGCGCGTGCTCGAAAGCGTTGGCGCCGGAGTTGCGGCCCACAAGAGTCGTTTGCACCTGCTGGAGACCCACACGCCGGTGGACACTGAGGCTTTGAAGTCGGCGCACATGGCGGTTCTTCGTATTCTGCCCCGCGATATCGATGCGCTGCTTGGCCTGGAGCAGATCGCGCTGAGCGAGCGAGATCCCGCGTTGCTCGGACAGGTTGACGCTAAGCTGGGGGTCGCGAGTCTAGACCGCCACTCATTGAGTGCGCATCAAACCCGGCTAGCCGAGGCCATGGACGCGCGAGGGGACGATGGGGCGCTGCAGGTGTATCGTTCGGCCCTCGCCCACGACCCCGAGAACTTCGCGGCCGTGCGGGGCATCTCCCGTGTGGCGCAGCGAACCCAGTCGCCGACTCTGCTCGCTGAGGCTGCAGAGAACGAAGGCAGCTTGCTCAAGCAGCCGACCGAGGCCGCTCGATTGCTGACGATCGCAGCCGAAGCTCTCCGCAGAAGCGGAGACGTCGCGACGGCCATTCAGTACCTCTCGCGCGCCCTTGAGATCGATCCCGACCACGCGACGTCCAGCGTGGCGCTAGTCGAGCTGCAGACTGAGGCAGGCAGTGTGAACCGCTTGATTGATGACCTGTCGCGTGCAGCTGGGAGCTCAGGGGCAAGCGAGCGACGGGCGCAGCTGTGGATCCAAGTTGCGCGCCTTCAGAGCGAAAAGCAAGGAGACGCTGGTGCAGCGATCGCCGCTGCAGGTCGGGCCGCTAGGGAACAACCAGCGAACATCGAAGCCCACATGTTGCTGGCCAATCTCTACGGTGCAGGGAAGAAGTGGATCGAATCCACAGGCGAATACCAGGAGGTTCTCAAGCTGCACCCGCCTGAGGATGTTCGCTTTAGAGCGCTCCTGAGCGTGGCGAGAATCCAGCATGAACACCTTTCGCGGATCCCGCTCGCGGCGAGCAACGTGGCGGCCGCGCTGGAGATTCAGCCGGAGAGCCATGAAGCCTTGCGTTTGTGCCTGACACTACAGCTCGCCCGCGACGAACTGAAGGCCGCTACGGATACGGCTCAGCGGCTGGTAAAGGCCGCCGGTGATCCTAAGGAGAAGGCCGAGGCGTTGCTGCAGCTGGCTAGGCTGGAACGCCAGCGCAAGGATGAGGAGGCGGCGTGCGCAGCCTATGCGGCTGCGGTTTCCATCGCCGGGACCGAGGGGACTGCGTGCCTGGAGTATCGAGTGCTGCTCGAGCAAGCTACGCTGAAGCCGCGATCTGGAGCCGCGACGTTCGTTCAATATGCCGCTGCGCTCACGGAGTTTCTGAACCAACACGGCCTCGACAAGACGGCAATGTTGGCGGCCCACCTGGAGCTGGGTCGAACGCTCTACAACCAGCTTGAGGACCCCGAAGCGGGGCTGCGGGAGCTACAGGTAGCGCTAGTGCTGGCGCCACAGGACACGTCGCTGCGCGCAGAAGTCGCGGAGCGCATCGCCGCGTCAGGTCAACACTCAGAGGCCGTTCGGTACTACCGCGAGCTCCTGCGACAGACGCCGCAGGCGGCCCACCATTGGCGCGCGCTGGCGCAGGGCTATGAGGCTCTCGGTCGAGCTGAGCAGGCGCGGCTGTGCTTGGCGCCATTGGTGGCGGCTCACGACGCGACCGATGCCGAAAAAGCTCGCTACGGCGGGGTCACTGTTCAGCCTGCGGCGCTCAAGCCGCTGGCGCTAGATGCGGCGGTCCTGCGCCTGTTTGAGGAAGGGGCGGCGGTCACCGGGCCAGCTATTGATTTGGTGATGGCCGTGGCGCCTGCCCTAGCCAAGGTTTTCCCAACTCCTTTTGAGAACTATGGCGTCGGCCGTGGGGATAAAGTGACGGGTCGCATGAACCACGCGCTACGGCAGACAGCTGACCGGGTCGCAAGACTGTTTGGCGTGGAGGAGTTCGAACTGTACATACACAGTGGTGCCGGCGCGGGGATTTCAGTCGAAATGTCCGAACAGCCAGCGCTTTTTGTTGGCCGTGAGGTGTCGGCGTTGTCTGAGGCTGAGCAGGTATTTCAGTTCGCGCGGGTAATGACCAACATCGCGCGGGGCATTGCGGTCGTGGACAAGCTCCCCGGACCGGACCTCCAAGTGCTACTGGCCTGCGCTGCGCGAACCTCGGAGCCCGGGTTTGGCGCAGAGCTCGGGGACGCGGTGACGCTCGATGCCCTGGCCAAGCGGCTCAGCAAGGCAATGCCTTGGTTCAGCGGGGGACGCTTGGAAATCGCCGCTCGCGGCTTCGCGAGCGCGCGGCTGGATACAGCGCTCTGGGCGCGGCACGCGAAGCTCGTCGCGGCGCGGGTGGCCGCGGTGGTCGCCGACGACCTGGCGGTCTGCCTGAGCGCTCTGACCCGGGAAGGGAACGACGACGCGTTTATCGAGCAGGTGGCAGCTTTCGTCTCCAGTGACGCAGGGCTAGCGCTGAAGCGCAAGCTAGCCCTGTGACAGCGACGCGCCCGACCTCGGGCGCGCTGGCGTCCCGCCCGAACGAAAACGTTTAGAAGGGGCTCTTAGGCTCAGCCAGGACCGTCTCCAGCGCAGTCCACATCGTCGGGATGTCCTGGTACCGGGCGTCGGGTGAGATAGCTAGTGACTTGTTCACCCAGGCATCGATCGCCGCGGGTAGATCGGGCCGAAGTTCCCACAGGCTTGGGCGCTGGCCGCGAAGCGCCCACTCCAACATATCGACCAAGCCTTTGGGCTTGTACGGAACCTTGCCGCCGAGCGCACGGAAGACGAGTACACCCAGCGAGTAGACGTCAATTCGGTGATCGAGTGAGAGCGGGTTTCCCTTCCAGCACTCCGGCGCGAGGTAACTCGGGGTCCCGGCGACTTGGCCTTGTTCGGTCAGGGCCGCGGCGTCCATCATTTTCACCAGCCCGAAGTCGACTAGACGGACGCCCCCACCAGCTTCGCGGTCGATCACGAAGATGTTTGACGGTTTGACGTCGCGGTGCACGATGCCCTGACGATGAGCGACGTCCAGCGTGGTGGCGATCGGCCGAAGTAGCGCCAGCATGCGGTCGGGCTTTAGGATCCCGCCGCGTTGCTCCGCGAGGTCGAGCGTGGTCTGCAAATCCTTTCCGCGCAGGAACTCCATCACCAGGAACAACCCTGCGGGTGTGTTCAATAGGGCATGAACGTAGACCGCAGCAGTGCCGCGCAGACGCGCCATCGCGACAGCCTCGCGCTGCAAGCGCTCCACGAAGGTTGGATTGCGTGCGATTTCTCGGCTCAAGATCTTGATCGCGACCTCAGTCCCGGACTCGAGATCGCGCGCGCGAAAGACCACGCCGTGCGCGCCAGCGCCGACCTTTTCGAGTAGACGGTAGCGGTTTTCGATGACGTCGTCGGACTGGTACATGGGCGAGCATTCTACCTGAGCGGGAACTGGGTGAGGAAGAACTCCCGGCCAGGCTGCGCCGCGCTATGGCATCATCGCTAGAATCGGGCTCGGCGTGGGAGCAGTCGGAACGGCCGCAGGACCCGCGCCAACCATACTCGCGCTACAGGTGCCGGAAATTGGCGCAGGGTTCGCTCTCTGGGCGGCTCTGCGCGGAACCGGAAACTTCGCGAGCTTCTACTGAAGTGTCCGCCGATGGATGCCGAGCACCCGGGCTGCCTTGGAGAGGTTGCCATCGCATTCGACGAACACTCGCTCGACATGTTGTCGTTCGAGCTTGGCGAGTGAGGGCGTCACTTGGCGCAGCGCGGCTCCTTTGGGGGGAGAGTAGTCTGCCTTGGTGGCTTTGAGAACCTGGTCGGCGCTGCACGGCTTGAGCAGGTAGTGGACGGCGCCGCAGCGCATCGATTCGACCGCCGTCGCGATCCTTCCGTAGCCGGTTAACACGATCTCGCGCACGAAGTAGGCGATCAAGGCGGCGGCGAGAGTGAACGCGATCCACATCTCCCCCAATTGAGAGCAAAGCGCCGCGGGGTGCCTTTGGGCCGCCGGATGCACTGTGTGGTGTGCGTGAAGATTCGCGGGGACTAAGAGGAGGCAAGCGAATCCGGCGCCGTAGACCCAGCGCAGCCGAACCAGCCATGAAACCGCCACCATAGCGTCCGGTTAGGCTTGTTCCCAGCTTAACAACCCCGGTTAGACTGAGCGCATCCCCAGGTTAAGAAACCCGGGGAACACTGAGTGCGAAGAAGAGGACTCGAACCTCCACGTCCTTTCGGACACTAGGACCTGAACCTAGCGCGTCTGCCAATTCCGCCATCTTCGCGTTTGGGCCAGCTGCGGCGAACCGCAACGAGGAGGGCGTCTATATCATCCCAATTTCTGCAGTCAAAGCCCATTTCGCAGAGACTGAACAGTGGCGAGATTTGCGCGGGTGCTTGGGGACCTAGTGACGGATTTTAGGTTTACTCCGCAGGAATGTAGCTCGGCCAATTGGCCTGAGTTTGACCCAGACGGTGGGCGTCCTGTTACTTCGGTGTTTCAGGAACGTGCGGCGGAGCGTGGTGATATGCGCACATCCTTGATGTCGCAAACCGTTTCGACGAGTTCTCGGCGCTTTGCAGCCCAAATGCTGTCAAGTAGGCGTGAACAGGGAACTGGATAAAATATGTTCGGCTGAACTTGAACCTCCGATTTGCTAAAAAAGGTTACCGCGATGCTGTTGATGAACACGTCGCTTGGCCAGTGAGCTGCCCAATTCGTACTAGCTCTAGAATTGTCCGGATCATGCGTGCTAAGAGCACGGCCATATTGGCCATGAGAAATCTCGGAAATCTTATGCGGGAAGCACGCTCTTCCGCAGGCGTCACGCAGGCGGAAATTGCTTCAACACTGGGTACGACCGTTTCGCGCGTGAGTCGCGTGGAGCGCGGCGCTGAGCTTTTCAGTTTGGAGCGCGTCATGCAACTCGCGAAGCTACTACGCGTCCCGCTAGAGCGCGCGCTGGCGGCCACGCTTCAAGACCTCTTAGAGCGTGATGAACTCGACTACCAGGTTGACGTCTCCAAGAAGGCGGGCACCAAGGTCGCCGTGGGGCAAGCGCTTCGCGAACTTCGCGAAGGCAAGGGGGTTGGGTTACGCGCGTTCGCGGAAATGTATCAGTCGGCGCCGTCACGAATCGTAAAGATGGAGACGTCGGACGTCCTACTGCGCCCGATCAGCGTTTGGTACTACGCAGACGCTTTGGGCGTCGATCCGAAGCCCCTCGTTCGCATGGTGCTGCAGGACCTACTGCAGCGTGAGTGTGGCAAGGCTTTCCAGGTCTCGCTCAAGTAGAGCGTGCAGCTTCGCGGACTGCTCGGTCAGGGTTTCGACTCGGCGAGGGCGTTGGTCGTTCGGATCCGGCCTGCCCCATTGGGTGCTGAGCGGAGCGCTGCTCTTTCGGGCAGCTCCCGCTGCTGCCGCGGGCCCGCTTGGGGAGAATGGTGACCCAATTGAGACGAGCGACTACGGCATCGACCTGTTTCAGGGGCCGGTTCTAGCCGGGACTCGTGTGACCGGGCTCGGGGGAGCCTACGTCGCCATAGCGGAGGACAACGACGGCAGCCTGCAGAACCCGGCGGCGCCCGCCGTGCGCCCGTTCTACTCTTTCACGCATTTTGACTACTATCCTGCGATCGGACTCACGTTACCCGGCACTTTGAGCAGCGTTGATTTCTTCAACAGTGGCGCCAAGACGCGCCTGTTCAACGCGCCTGAGAACTTCGTGTTCGTAACTCCGGCGCTGAACCTGCAGTGGGGAACCTTTGGGCTGGGCTTCACGCTAGAGCTACAGAACTATAGCTTTGAGCAGAAGGGCGTGGCGGTAACTGACGCTGAGCAGAGTCAACTGGGGGCGACGATAGGCACGACGCATCTCCAGCTGGCGAACGCTTTTTGGGATGGCCAGCTCAGCCTGGGCTTGGGCGCTCGTCTTGTGTCACTCACCGTTGATACGAGCAGTGGTCTCAGTCAGGGGAGGGAAACCCTGACCCGCGAAGGCGGGGTGTTTTCAACCGGAGGTTCAGGATTCGAATTGGGCATGGTGTGGCGTCCCAACGACCGCCCCTATCGGATTGGTGTCGCTTACCGGACCCAAATCGTTACCGAGGCCTCGTTTTCGGAGAACCTGCTCCCGGACGCCGCTGGTGATGTGACGCTGGAGAGCGGGGCCGATCTGTTTTTACCCAAGCGGGTCTCGGTGCCGTGGGACTTGAACGCAGGAGTGGCGTTCCAGTTGGGTGCCCGTCCCTTTAACCCGCGATTTCGGTCGCTGGAGAGCTACGCTGAAAGACAGTGGCTCCAGCACCGGTTGCGCGAACTGGACCGGGAGGCTAGACGCGACGAGCGCCTGCTTCAGGCGGTGAGCGATGCCGAGCGTGCACAAATCTGGTGGGACTTCGAGCGACAGCAGGAGCAGGCTGAGCGAGCGTGGGCGCGCATCGAGGGCATCGCCGAACAAGAACTCCGCGAGCGCTGGCGCTCGGCGTCGCGCTTCTACTTGTTGATCTCGACCTCAGTGCTCGTGTCAGGCGCGGTCGTTGAGTCGGTCGGAGTTGACTCATTCTTGTTGCGGGAGGTGAATCGATCGGGGGAAGGCGTCTCGCTCTCTCCCCGGCTGGGGCTCGAGAGCGAAGTCTGGCCGGACCTGATCAAGCTACGAGCTGGGAGCTACTTGGAGCCGACGAGGTTCCGCACGAGCCGTCCGCGGCCTCACGGCACCGCAGGTTTTGATCTTCGTGTCGGGACCTGGGACGTCTTCGGCTGGTGGCCGCGAGACTATGTCTGGCGGGTGAGTGCGGCGATAGATGTCGCCCCACGCTACTACTCGTGGGGCGTCAGTTTCGGCGGCTGGTACCCGCGCTCACGCGACCAATCTACTTCTGAATGACCAGCTGTACCCGCCGGTTGCGCGCGCGGTTCGCCTCAGTGTCGTTCGGCGCGAGCGGTGCCGTATCCCCATAGCCCTTCGCGGTGAGCCGGGAGGCGGCGACGCCGTTCCGAACTAGCGCATCACGCACCGCGCTCGCACGTTCACTGCTCAGCTGTAGGTTGAAGTCCGGGGCGCCGCTGTTGTCGGTGTGGCCCTGCACCTCCAACGATCCAATTTCGGAGCGCTCCCGGAGCAGCGCCGCGATCTCGTCGACCAGACCTTGGGACTCCCGGGTGAGAGTGGCGGTGCCTTCGGTGAAGAGGAGTGGCTTCTTTAGGCGTAGCTCTTTGGGAGTGACGGCGACGCTCGACGCGCGAGGCCGCTTGTAGACGAAGACCTGCGCCTGAACATCACTGCGCGGCACGACCACGACTTCTTGGGCGCTGCGGAGATATCCATCTGCCACGACGGAGAGCTGAACTGGGCCAGGTGGCACGTTCTCGAATCGGAAAGCACCCTGTTCGTCGGCTTGTAGCGTGAGGCTCCGACCTAGAGGGTCAGTGACCGTGACCGCGCCACCCGCGAGGGGCTGGTTACTAGTGCCGTCGACTAGATACCCATCCACGTTGCCCACCTTGGGCTTGGACTTGAGCTCGCAGCGCAGCTGAGAAATCACGGGTCCCGCGGGCGTAGCGGACGAGGGTGCAGTGCTGGCTGCGGCGGACGGGGGTGCAGTGCTGGCTGCGGCGGGGGGGACTGCTGCGGAAGCGCTCGTTCCGGTTTGTCCGACTGGCACGTCAAGCTTCGCTGCGGCGGCAGGCGTGCTCTGGGGGCCCGCCGGTGCGGCAGGCTGCGGTGCGGGAGCGGGGTTGATCGTGAGCGTGCAGCTGCCAGGGTCGTAACCGTCAGCAGTGACGGCAAAGGTGTACACCCCAGGGTCCAGCTCAGCTGTGCGGAACTGACCGTCCTCCGAGGTGATCATCCCGGTGAGCGAGCGTCCCTCATAGCGCACGATTGCCTCCGCGATCGGTGCATTGGGGGCGGCTGCATCCACCACGACGCCCTGGATCGCATACTCCGTAGCAGCGGGCGCAACGGCGGCGCTTGCGGGCGGCGTGATCGTGCGGACTCGTACGACCGGCTCCGTATCGACAGCGTACGCAGCCCCAAAAATGAAGCTCCACGGTGTCTCGGGCTGCACCTCTTCCCAGAAGGGAGCGCTCGCGCCGCCGGTGGCAATGTCGAACGCTGCGTGCAGCGCTAGGTTGTCCATGAAGGGGTACGCGCGCGTTCCCAGGGTCAAGCGAGCGGGCAAGGCACCGAATCGGGGTTCGTTCGCGAGGCAGACGTCACTGGCGTGAACGTCGTTGGGAAGGCACGAGTAGCCTTGTCGGTTGAGTGGAATGTCCAAGGACCACTCAAGGTAAGGTCGCACCACATCCCACATGCCCTCGAATCCGAAGGCAGGGACGATACGATCGACCCGATTGACGTTGAGTCCGTAGCGTTCAATGCGCGAGATGCGTCGGTTCCGGCTCTGTTCGATGTCGCCAAGGAGGTTCCCTGAGTTGTCGAAGACGTAGCTGAGGTTGAAGTTAATGCGCAGCGGTAACTGAGCCGCTGCGTCGCTTTGGTTCGTGAGATCCGCGGTAGCGAGCGCGCGCAAGGCGACCGTGGCCCCATCGACCCCGACGCCTCCAGTCCCATTCAGGAACCAGAGCTCAAGGGCGCCTCCAGCAGTGAACACCTGATCGAGCTCGCGTGGCATGAAGCCCTTGACGCCCCAAATCGTATCGCCCAGCACCTGGAGCAACTCAGGGTCGCCACGCGTGTTCGATGTGGCGCTTGAATGAATCCCTAGGTAGGCCTCCAGGAAATCCAAAGGCGTCACACTCAGCAACACTTGGGCACCAACCCGGCTGACCTCATCCTCCAGGTACCCAGGTCCGCCGTCCGGGGTCGCGCACTGCGGGCAAAGAAAGCCCGAACCGCCGAAGTAGCTACTGAGCAGCCCGAATCGGAAGGTCCCCACTGGCCCCGACGCAGCGTAATCAGTTCGCAGCATCCCCGAGGAGCCTCGTAGCCCTACTTGATTGCGGAGCAACCACAAGCGCTCTTGGGTGTTGGGGTCGAACTCCTCAGTCGTGGCCGCGGGCGGCGGTGCTGTTGGCGTGGCAGCGGCGCTGACTGCGGGAGCCGGCGCCGGTTGGGGGGGCGCCTGCTGTACGTCCGGGTTCTCTATCGCCAGAGGATCCTGCGGGGCCAGGGGCGCCGCCGCGGGTGGGGGCGGGGGCAAGGGTGGAGCCGCCGGAGGGGGCTCGGGAATTTGTGCG
>JBDKJZ010000052.1:0-16892 GCA_039796375.1 Pseudomonadota bacterium | reverse complement strand
GCCTGGAGCGAACTCTGCGGAGGTTCCCGCGTTCGGTTTGCCTTGGGCGATTGTAAACGTCTGCGACGTGTAGTCGTGCCAAATGTGGCCGTTCTCTTTATCCGCAATCCAGAACAAGAAGTCGTAAAAGCTGGCTTGGTCCTCGCCTAGAGCCAAACACACCATCGGTCGTGTTGTCTTGAGTGCAGACCAGCTAAGATCTGAGGCGATGCCGGTGGGCGTGTTCTCCTTGATCACCTTCTCGAGGCTTACCTTCGAATAGACGGTGCTCGGCCTGTGTTGTGACCACAAAGCCTTGGCCGTGTCGCAGAAGGCCAGGGTGTACTCTCGGTACAGAATCGGATTTCCACTCAAGTCTTCGGAGGATACTTCCCGTATTCGCCTTCGAGTCACTAAGCCAGACACCTTCATCGGGTCCGGCGGAGCAGCGATATTGTACAGCGCTTTCGCCAGCTTTAGGTCGATGTACAAGAGATCAGCGGCTGTAACGAGCTCGAAGTAATCGTCTTCGCCGGGCCCACTGAGCACCCAAATCCGTACCTCGCCGCTGAAGCCGTGAAGATTGAGATCAAGCTCTAACCCTTTAACGTTACCACCATCGACGCTGGCCGTCGTCCCGTTAGAGGTCACGGACACCGCTACATTCAGCGTCTCGCGGAAGGTCGGTTCGTTCACGGTGCGGCTCCGGATTCTTCTGGCGAGCAGCTGGACCAAGGACTTGCGGGTCCCCGCTCGACTCGCATCGCGTCCAGCAAGGAAGCTTTAAGGCTTCGGGCCACCGGCCCGTGTGTGGAGGACGACGGAAGCAGAAAGACCTGCAGCATCGGGACAGCTGCGCCGTCGGCGTCGAATTGCAAATCGCCGACGCCTGTCGCCTTCGCGAAATAGCAGAGAAGGTCTCGGTCACCCGCTACTGCTGTAGACTTCTTGGACACGAAGTCGTTAAGGCATCTATGAGGCTGCGCACAGGGAACCCATACTCCGGCGCGGTACTCTTGCAGGGTTCGGCCAGGGTACGCAGCACGTACTGCACCTTCCAGATCAACCGCCTTGTGCGGTTCTAGCGTCGAAGGGACCGCGCGAGGCCAGATCAGGTATACCCCGACGCCCAAGAGCGCCCACACGAGTCCGAGCACTCCGCCGCTCTTGCTGGAGAAAATCCAGCCCCAGACCCGCTGCGGATCTTTCAGGCGAGCGTCGAGACGTTGAATGCCCTGTTCTCCCCACAACAACGGACTTGGCACGCGCGCATTGAGAGCCCAAGCGACAAGCGTTAGCAAGAATGCGCCGACGAGCGCGCTCGCTGCACCCCAAACCCATGACGGCACGGGCCCGCCCCCATCGTGCTCCGGTGCGCTCGTGTCGACCACTACGGAATAGGACGCGGGCATCAACGGAAGACTCGACACTCCGCGGGTCTCGCGGTCTTCGATGACGGGGCTGTCATCACTACCCTCAGCTGCTCCCTGCGGCGGAGGCACGGCGATTAATCCCAAGCTGACACGCTCGTCTACGACAGCAGAAGCCACGTCAGAGCGGTTGAGCTCCTTGAAACTCAGCTTGTAGCAGGGCAGCGGGAAAGCCCTAGCGAGCACTCGCCGGACACGGGTGCTCGCCTCCCGTTCCCCGATCGCCATTCCGCGCTGGAACCCAACAACAACGTCTTCAGAAGTCTGGCAATCGCGGGGTGGAGGCATAGACCCGGGGCCCGGCGACGCTGTCGCCTCGGGTTCCATACTGTCTCCCGGCAGGGTCAAGGCTGTCGGATCGGTGGAGTTTCCCGAGGTAGGCACGCCTGCATCCGCCAGCCCTCCCGCGCCGGCCACGCCAGAGGCCAGCCAGAAGGAAACGCCGAAGGGGAAGGCTACGGCCCACCAATAGGCTGTTCCCCTACGCGGCACGTTCACGCAGCCCGAGTAACGCCACGGCGCATCGGGGCGGCTGGGCCACGCTCATGCTTCGCTGGCGCCGCGCGCCGAGAAACCTGCTGCTGGGGAAAACTCACCTGGCCCAGGGTCCCAAAGCTGTTTGCCACCGGATTCGAAACCCACTCGGCCTTGTGCACGAACAACTGACGGACCCGGTCCAGATCGAAGAGCCACTGGCAGGTCTTCTCGTCCCAACGGGCACCCAACATCCCACGCTGACTGTACCGCAACAGCGCGGACTCCCTCACGCAGAAGCACTCGGCGACGGTTTGCCCCGATACCCAGCTGTTCGCTCGCATGGGGGCACCATGCCCCCGACCGCCGGACACGGCCCACTTTGCGGCAAAAATTACCGACCAGGGCAAGAGCTCAGGACTTGCCCACTCCTTGACCAACTTGTCATCCTCTCCCGGGCTCCCGGTACTGCGCCGGGCACTCTGGGCGCGACAAGCAGGATAAAATGGGTACTCCCGAAACAGCAGGAGCCAGCAGTGTCGTCTTGGACTGCGCCTGGCAGTTCGCATTCAACCTGAAGCACGGCAAGGGAACGCTCGGATACATCTCCGATTGGCGCGGACTCGGTGGCCTCGCTCTGTCCCCGGATATCGTGCTTTGGAGCCCAACCCCTGGAGCAAGCTCGCCTTTGCCCGCTACGCTACGGACCAGCAGCGGTGGGGGAGCCACGGCGGACCAGATCAAGTGCGTCGCGGTCATCGAGTCCTTTAGCTTCGGAGGCGAAAGCAGCGACCCGATTCGGGTTAGCGCCTACCTAAGCAAGGACAATCAGGTCAAGTTGCGCTCCAAGCTAACTCGACCGCTTCCCAATACCCTGGTCAAGCTGGACTACACCGTGATCGGCTTCGATGAGGACTCCAAGTCTTGGTACCCGGCAATTGAGCTCGCCGCGACCCCCTCCTCGGCTCAAATCAACACGCGCGACGGCGCGTTGCAGCTCTTCATCGGGTTTGAGCCCGTCCGCATCTCCGAAAGCCTGAATATCAACGTGTATCGACTGGAGTTTGAGATAATTCCGGGTACGGAGGCTTCCCAGTTGAAGATCGCCACGGGCCCGACACACCGCTACGCGACGGAGTGGGCCGGTGAGGAGTGAGCAACTGCATACTTAGTCACTGGGACTCATGGGCGACGCAGCGACGCTGACCTGCAAGTCCGAGTTGATAACAACGGTTCCCCCCTCAAGAAGCCGACCACTTACCAACAAGTCAGCCACGCGGTCCGCGATCTGCTCTCGTACGAAGCGCTGCACGGGCCTTGCGCCATATCTCGGCTCGTAGGCCCCCTCTGCGATCCGGTCTACGGCGCCGGGCGCTACCTCAAGTTGGATCTGCTGTTCGCTGAGGCGGTTAGCTAGGTGATTCAGCTGAACCTGGACAATTGGGCGGAGCGACTCGAGGGAGAGAGACGAAAAAACAACAACGTCATCCAGCCTGTTCAGCAGCTCAGGACGAAAGAACCCCTCGACCGCGCGTCTGCAATGGCGCTTCAGCTCCTGCGGGTCAAGCTCCGCGCTCGCCTCAGAGGTCCCCAGATTAGACGTGAGCATGAGCAGGGTGTTTTTGAAATTAACCCGTACGCCCGCACCATCCATCAAGTGTCCTTCATCGAGCACCTGAAGCAGTACGTTGAAGATATCCCTGTGTGCTTTCTCCACCTCGTCAAAAAGAATCACGGAGAAGGGCCGGCGCCGAACCGCGTTAGTCAGTTCTCCCCCAGACTCATGCCCGATGTAGCCCGGTGGAGCTCCAATCAGGCGCGCGATGGAATGTTGCTCTTGATACTCACTCATATCGAAGCGCAGCAGCGCGCGCTCGTCGTTGAACAGAAAGCCGGCGATCGCCTTGCATAGTTCGGTCTTGCCCACACCTGTTGGACCGACCAAAAGGAACGAGGCGATCGGCTTGTTCGGATCCCGAAGCATCGCTCGAGAGCGCCGAATCGCGCGGCTGACGGTGCTCACCGCCGCTGGCTGAGACACAACTCGTGCGCCAAGCAGCGCCTCCAACTGTCCGAGGCGTTGCCCCTCGTCCAGGTTGAGCTTCTCGACGGGGATCCCGGTCAAGCGCGCGACGACCCGCGCAACATCAGCGGCGTTGACCAATGTTGTCGAGGACTGGTCGTCGGCCGCAGCGGAAAGATGCGCTAGGTCTGCACGGCGCGTTGGGAGCTCTCGTTCAATCCGGGCGAGGTCCGCGAACCTGCGCTCCCGCTTGGCGCTGGCGGCCTCTGACTCCAGTGCGTCGATCTCTCTCTCTGCCCCCCGAACCTTGGTGCGTCGTGCGCGAGCCAAAAGCCAACTTGCTGTCGCTTCCTTGAGCTGCTGCTTCTGCACAGCAAGGTCGGTCCTCTGCTGCTCCCGCTCGGGTCCATCCTTGAGCGCCTCAAGCTTCATCTCCAAGAGACGACAGCGTTCATCGAGCGCCTCGATGTCCTCTGGACGGGCTGCGTAGTCGCTGCGGAGCATCGCGCCGGCCTGATCGACAAGGTCTAGAGCCTTGTCGGGTAAGCGCCGATCGGGAATGTACCTAACACCCAAACGAATAGCCTCACGGAGCGCCTCGTCGGAGATTCTAATCTCGTGATGGCGCTCCAAGTGGGGTCGTGCGCCGTGGAGCATTTGGAGGGTTTCGTCGACCGTCGGCTCCTCCAGATCGATAGTCTGAAAGCGCCTACTCAGCGCCGCGTCTTTTTCGATGCTCAGGCGGTATTCTCGAGGTGTCGTGGCCCCGATGCAGTGCAGCTCTCCGCGCGCTAGCGCCGGCTTGATGAGGTTTGCTGCATCGGTGCCGCCGCTAGCCGCGCCCGCCCCGACCAACATATGAATCTCATCGATAAACAGTAGGACCCGGCCCAGCTCGGTGGCTTCGGCAAGCACTGACTTGAGCCGTTCCTCGAACTCGCCGCGATAGCGCGTCCCTGCCAAAAGCTGACCCAAGTCTAGCGCCATGACCCTGAAATCTGCCAATGACTCGGGAACCTGCCGCGCCACGATTCGCGCGGCCAAGCCCTCGATTAGCGCGGTCTTTCCGACGCCAGGCTCACCGATGATCAGAGGATTGTTCTTGAAACGGCGACTCAGAATCTGCTGCAGAAGACGCTGTTCTCTGTCGCGCCCGATCACGGGAGTCAATGCGCCCACGCGCGCTTGAGCCGTCAAGTCGAGACAGTACCGTCCGAGGACACTTTCACGCTCTGGATCGATATCAGGCTCCGAGCTGTTCAGCATCCGGGCCAGGTAGTCGACATCAATGCCCTGGGCCCGCAGCTCGTTGGCCAGGGGCTCGGAGAGTAGCAGGCCACCCACGACTTCGTCCGGAACCCAGCTCACGGAGCCTTCCCAGGCTCGATGCAGCTGAGAGCTCAGCTCAGGGGTGATCGGGTGCTCCCCTGCCGACTCTTGCGGAGGAAATGCCGCCGCCACCGCCTCCCTCAAGACGTCGATATCGAGTCGCAAGGTGCGGAGCGCCGCCGACAAGCGCGCACTCGGAGGCTCCGTGGACGCGAGGACCACGTGATGGGGAAACATCAGAGGATGCCCGTTTCGCGCGGCAACTGTACGAGCCCGAGCGAGAAGCGCGACAAACTCTGGCGATTGGGCACCAGTTGGCAAGGAGACTCCCATGTTAGACTCAGGCTCTTCTTCCAGAAGCGACCATACGCCCCACCAACACGGACTCCAGGTAGCGTTCTAACTTGTACAATAAGGTGACCTCGTCATCGCCCGTAGCATCACAAGTTGCCTGAGCCCTGTCTCGGTCGATGGCGGAGTCTCCCTCTGCGGGAAACATCAGCTGAGCCAGCTCCCGCATGTAGGCTTCAATCTGTGCGTGGTGCTCTTCGTCAGGAAACTCAGCCAAGGCAAGACGCTTCAGGTAGCGCAGTGAATCGGGACCTGTCGTCCGTTCTGGCGTGCCGTCCGTCATCGCAACTCGCAGTGGTCCTTGCCCAGCAGTTTCCTCTCATGGATCCCCGAGGCCAGCTGCAGAACCAGCCAGAGACTCAACACTACCCCGACCGCTCCCAGATAGTAACCGAGCGGGAATCCGGCTCCTTCGATCGCTCGCAAGTCCCTTGCAGGCTCCGGCGCCGAGGCGACTGGTCCCGCCCGTTCCACCCTTTCGATCAGCTCCTTGATTCGAGCCTGGCGTTCGGGGTCGTCAACCCCCGAGAAGCGTCCGCAAAATCCGGAACGCAGGCAGAACAGCAGGAGTTCGAGCACGAGCAGTGGGGTACTAGACGCACGTAGCGCGTCCTGGAGAAACTCCACGAAGTAGTCTCCTCCATCGTAGATTCCGCAATGCTCAGACTGAAGCAGTGGACACTTCGGCGCCGCCCAGTCAGGGCCCTTCACACTTAGCTCGCGCTCGTCGTAGTGAATCAGGATCGCGCTGAAGACCCGCGACCCCAGGTCCCCTCGACCTCCTTGAGCCCCGCCGAGCGCGTCCGAAATGCAAGAACGCAGAACGGTGATCGGCGCGGCAAGTTCGGCGCGGGCGTCCTCGTAGTCCACCCAAAGCTCCGGCCGCTTGGGGTCTGCAGGCACCTTGACCAAGAGCATCACGAAGCGTTGCTCCAAGTCTCGCAGCGCGAACCACGTGCGAAGCTCTGAATCGTCCATTGCTTCAGACATCCGAAACTCTCCAGGTAAATTCTCTGTTTCCGAGCTCAGGCTGTTCTTCAAAGATCACCGTGACCCTGATCTCGGACTCGCCTGTCCATGCTGCTAGAGCAGGAGCGAGCAGACTGCCCAAATGCCGCACCGCCGGAATGAGCACGTTCGGCACCTTACGAAATCCCAAATCGTAAGACCGAATCCCTCCGAGAGCCGCCTGTGAGTCAGGCACGAACTCGGTCGTGACCGTAGACAAATAGCGTGGCACTCGCCCAAAGGCCTCGCTGTTCCCCACCCCGAGCGCGTGCAATAGGTGCCGCAGGTTTTCTGCGTTCAGCTCTCGCGCCCCGTGGAGTTCGAGGAGCTGTTCAAGGGCCCCAATGTCCTGACCTACGGGGCTCAGCTGTGCTTCGCGCGTGGGTGTAGCGAAGACCCAACGAATCGCGCCTAAGTCTGAAGCCTCAGTCGAGACCCGCGCCGGCTCCTTCAACGGAGCAGGCTGATACCATGAGCAGTCGATGTACACGGTCTGGGGCTCAAGCGCGGCCGAAGCACTGGGGCTAATCCTGAGCGATGCGGCCCGCGATGAGCCGTGAAGCTCAAGCGAGTACCCGCCGTCGATAAGGAGGTTCGGAAATAGAGGCTTGCGAGCCCCCGCGGCCCCTGGGTCACTGACGTATACGCCGTGCACCTCGCGCACGCTCATCCCCGTAGATGGCTCAGGATGACTGATGGGCAAGCGCAGCCTCTCTCCGTTGACCTCGACGGGCTCTGCGACGCAACGCTGCAGGTTCTCGACTGCGACTGCGTTGAGTAGGAACGAGCTGTCACCCAAGGCGACTCCCGCCGGCCATTGATCGTTCATTTCGAACTCAAGGCGCAGCAGGTCCCACTCGCTGGGTGCTCCTGACACATCGATGCTGAGACAACAGTCTGTAAGCGGAAAGTGAATCAAGCGCCGAGCGCTCTCTATCGGATTGTCGAATCCCTCCGCTGGAGTCTCTTTGGGGCTTCCGAACCGTACACTCCTCCGCTCGATCTCATGCCGAGATGCACCGTCAGAGAAGAAGCGACAAGTCACCTTGGTGAAGGACTCCTTGAGCGCATCAAACGCTCGCAGGCAGAGCAGCAGATCTCCCACCGGGTTGAGCTGCAACCTGAGTTCGGTCAGCGGTAGCTGTACATCGTCATAATACCGCTTCTTGCCCGGTCCGGATGGCGAAGCCGCGATCTCAAGTTGCAGCGTCCACTTGGGCTCCTGTCGCACCGTCGCCGACTGCTCGATTCCAGTGCTTCCAACCTGGCGCTGGACTTTGACTGACCGTTCAACGATGTGGATTGGGAACACGGTGAGCGGCTCTACTGTGCGGAAGAACTTCGTAGCACTGGCGAGGCCCGGGTCGATGGGGGTCAGAGCGATCGGCGCCCCCACAGGCAGCGCACGTGTCTCCTGCGTGTTCGCTCCGAGTACGGGGAACAGAAGGGCCATCTCGGGCATCGGGCTGAGCAAGTGAGGGAACAGTCGCTCCAGCGCGAGACGCTTGTAGTCCTCCACAGCTCGTTCAGCCGTCCGCCGGGTCCTCGCGGAATAGAAAGCCATCGCTTCGATCAGCCGCTGAACGTCCTGATCTTGCCGCCCAAGACCCTCGAATTCGTAGCGTTTCGAGTACTCTGCACGAAAGTCGTCCAGGACCTGCACCTCTTTCAGGAAGTCATCGAACAATCCCGGCGACGCTACGTTCAGTGAGTCCTGTTGTCCCATTGGTGTTATCTCCACAGCACCCAAACTAGCCGAGCTTGATCATCGCCCCGGTCACGGACACGACCTGGCCCTTTACGGTGGTCATGGTGCTTCCCACAGTGGTGCTCGGCGAGTCTAGTTCGGCTCGCATGTCCCCTTTGATGCTCACGGCTGAGCCCTTCAGGTTCAGCGCCCCAGATGACTTTGCGTCGATTGACGCGTCGGCTGTGATTTCGATCTTGGGTGCCTGGCTGCTCATTGACGCCGCTGACTTAAACGTGGCCGCGGCCGTCGCGTCGAGGGTCATCGCTCCAGTGGACTTGATGTCAAATTTCGCCTTCGAGTCCAGACTCAGGTCTTTGGTGCTTTCAACGGTGAAAGTGCCAGTCGCCTCGTGTTTGCTATCCTTGCTGGACTTGACGCTAACCGTCTCAGCAACAACGGTGAAGAGCTTGCATGTAACCTTGATTTCCTCGGGCCCTTGCTCGATCGTGGTTTTTCCGTTGGACGTCTTCACCTCACTGGTGATTTTTTCATCAGTCTGGGTGATGGTGGACGAACTCTGAGCGTTTACGGTCTTAATGGTGAGCGTCTCACCTTCCAACAACACTTGCTTATAGACCTGGGTCGGCTGACTCAAGTCTTTGATCGTGATCGCAATGCCGTTCTTCTTTGAGAGTTCAACTCTACAAGTGAACTTCGTCTCCCCAAGGCTCATGGCTCAGTCTCAAACAACGTTTGTCCGAGAGCCACCATGCGTCTCGTGTGCCTCGCCCTAGCTATTGCCAAGGCCAAACTGGGATCGGAGTCTTGGCAAGGACCGCAGATCAAGAATCCCGCAAATAGACGCAGCGACCCCGGACTTTCACAACATGCGCAGACCGCAGCCACGGGCGGTCCTCCGGCGCTGAGGGGTACCGCAGGCGTCGCCGGCACGCCGATCGACGCTCGTCGGTAGAATGGCAGGCAGCCGGCGCAGTAGGGCTTGCCCTCCCAGAGTCTGTAGCTACCGGGACCGGGCATAAGGCGGTCGCAGCCCGCGCACTGCGCAGTTCCACTACCCGGCGTCTCCGGCTGCACCTCTGAAGCTTCCACCTGGACGAAACCGGGGTCGTCAGACCCCAGCCGCCTCGAGGCTACTGGGGCTGGCTCCGCGAGCCGCGCCGACGCCAACTCAGAATTGAGTTCTGCCGTGCAGGTTCCGCACAGACCCCCCCCTAGGAAGTGCCCTCGCTGCCCGTCCGGACTCAAAGGGCTCTCGCAGACCAAGCAGCGCGCGACGCGCTGCTTCGACGTCTCCTTCGGGCGCGGTTGACTCGCCGCGCCACCCTGCGGATTGGACGGCCGTGTGAGACTGCTGGGTGTAGAGGCCAAGGGCCGGGAAGGGCTTTGTCGGGGCGACGCAGGCTCGTTCCCAGTAAGAAGTTGGCGGAAACACGGCGCACAGAACACTCCGTCCCCCAGCGTCGTCAGTTCCTCAACCGGTGCGCTGACCCCACACTGAAAACAGCGACGTGCCACGGGTTCGAATATCCGAGATCGCGAAAAACAAGGCAAGTTCAGGGCAGTCGATTCGTTGGCCCAGACCGAGGAGTACGCCTAGGGTGCCGTCCCGCACCACGGGCACTGGAGTTCACGCATGTTCTTGGTCCGAAAGTTCACAAACCCGAGTCGCGATTCTGACCAACCTCGCCCTGCCCTCTGCCAGGTTTTGCCAAACGCTGACTGGGACGCACTGCCGGCGGATGTGCACGATGTGATGGTCAACATTCAGATCCTGCTGCGCGCAAGACGTCGCTACGACCATTTGCTCCCGGACTACGGTCTGTCTGCGCCCCACGGAAAATTGGCGGACGACAACCAGATAGAAGTCCTCCAGACACAGTTCCCAGAGACCCTCAAGCGCTACGAGCCTAGGTTCAACCTTGGCGTCCTAGACTTCGATGTGAACGACGACGGCATCAGCTTCATGACGGCTACCGGCGACCTACGCGTCTGCCCGGGCACGCTACGATTCTCGTTTACAGTAAACAGCAGAATCATCCTGAGTGTTCACTTCGCTTCCTCCGGCGCCTAGAAACCGGCGTCGCTCCCCGCCCAGGGTTCACGCACAACTACGGCGGCCGTGCCATGGGACTGGCCCGGAGTTGGGGAAAGCCACGGCCTGACGCCGAGTTCTCGGCGCACTGACGGCTCACGAGCCAATGCGTGTCCGTATCGGTAGTGCTCAAAGCGGAGAACGACCTCGAGCGGTAGCCGTTGGCTTCGCAGAATAGGCTCAAGAACCTCAAGTCGCTCTTTCGCCTCTACCTCCCAGTCCGCTACTCCCTCACAGCTTTCGCTGTCGATGTGAAGATGCACAGTGATTCCGCGATGAGACTCGCGGACCCGGGAGCCAAGCACTAGGCGGCCAGTCATGGGCGACCCAACGCGAGCCCGCTTGCTGCTTCGCTCTCTTTCGAAAGTGCGTGACCCGACGCTCACAGCCATCTCGGGGAACATCCCACGAAACAGGGTGTGAAGGCACATCGGCGACCGCTTGTTCATTCTAGCCAGATGGGCGAGACCGATGACCCTCGGGTTGGTGCCAAGCTCCGGAAGCAGGCTCACCGCGTGGTCCCGAAGTTGAACGGCATCCCAGAACCCCAGAAAGTTGATGAAGTCTTCGGGGTCCGCAAGGTTCCTTGCAAATTCGAAGAAGTAACTAGGAAGTGCGCTCGCCCCGGCGAGAAGCCCAGCGTTCAACGACACTATCGCCAAGCGCACGGGTGCCTCGACGATGCGCAGCGAGCGGATGAACGGTCCGGTAGACGGCCCCAAACTACGCACTCCCTCGAACTGTATACCTTGCCAATCAAACCCACATGAGAAGAGCGCATGGACTAAGGCATCCAAATCGAAGCGCGAAGCCTTGAGCTCGAGAGTCCTGATGCGCTCGGCGATTGACCCTCTGCCCGGTCCAGCACCCCTTTCAAGCTGTAGCGCTGCGCTCATCCGTGGCGGACTCCAGCCTCGGACCGAGTAGAACCCGTGGCGACGGATTCTTCGTTGAGGAATAAGGCAACGTCGCTCTGGTAGAGTCGATTGAGCGCCTGACTGCGTAGGCTGCGCCCGCCGCCCATGTGTTCCTCGATTTGCCCGGAGTAAACGGAGAGCCCCTCAAAGAAGTCAGCGAAGAGCTCAGGAAAGAGACCTGGTGCGTCAAACGCGGTCAGGCGAGCTTCAACGTCTTCAGCGACGATGGCTGCCTTTTCGAATTCATCGTGCTGCACGCACCACCGAAACGCCTCCAGTCGATCGATCAGGTCCCAGAATCTCGCCGAGACCCGGAGGGCGACACGCGAACCCCGGTTCGTAGCGGCAGACCCGCCAGGTCCTTGCACAACCGGTTCGGAACCTCCTCCCGGTGGTTCCCCCGGACCATCATCTGCAGTCGGTTGGGCGACGGGCGTTTCGGGCTCCGACGCCGGCGCCACTCCCGCGTCGATGGCGGTTCCCGTTGCGGGGACCGACAGAGATCTCACTCGCTCCACAAGCGCGTCCCATCGAGCTGGCCTCAGGTTTCGCGCCTCCAGCGCGGCCTCTAGTAACATTAGCTCTGTCGTCCACTCAGGTCCGAGAGCTGGGGGCCCGCCTATGCGCTCCGCCAAGGGTTCTGAGCCGTTGGCGGCTTCCCAACTCGCCAGGGCATCAAACATTTGCTCAAGCACTGCGTCGATGAAGCGCCCCCGCTTGCGCTCGACCTTCTTGCTCTCAGGCTCCTTCAGAGCCTGGGCTTCGCTGACGAAGGACGCCCAGGGTTCGCCAAGGACTTTGGTCAAGGCGCGCACGACCAGGAGCCCCTCGGCTATTCCCCGTACTTCGAGCGTTGCGCGCAGAGCAACTACGATCACCTGCAGGTCGAAGGCGCTAGGCACCACCAGGTCGAGCGCGGTTCGCTCGGCTTCGGCCAGTTTTTCTCTTCGGGCTGCTTGGCGCGCGGCGAGTTGCTCTGCGGAAACGCCAGGATGAGGCCGGGGCAGCGCTGCATCTAGTGCTTGCGCAACCACACCCAACTCACGGAGTAGCGAG
Organism: Pseudomonadota bacterium; assembly: GCA_039796375.1. GTDB lineage: Bacteria > Myxococcota_A > Polyangia > Polyangiales > Polyangiaceae > SZUA-265. The sequence continues at coordinate 4,522 of JBDKJZ010000052.1, read as the reverse complement.
GGTGCCAGGCTATCCGTAAGGGTGAATTCGGCGTTAATAAGCTCTTGTACTTGCATACTGGTCACTACGCGATTGTGATCACTTGCCCTGGAAATACAACACTAATACTACCCCCGTAACTGCACAGGCACTTAGAGTCGCTGTTCAGCGCTGGGAAGTTATCAATCAAGACCTTCGGATTACCAGGGAGCCACGGAGCAGCTGTCGCCGGGATGCACGGCGCAGGCGTAGGTACGCCGAGCGCAGCTGCGGTTAGCGCGGCCACCATTGGATTTGAGGGCAGCGTGCACAGACCAAACGGCAGGATGTTCACCATCGGCTTGTTGTCCATGATGTTCGCTGCCGGCGTCGGGCACATGGGGCGCTTGCCCACCACAACGAGCGAGCCGGGCGCTACACCACCCGTACACATCAGCGCCGCCCCCATACAAACCAACTGCCCCATGACACCCCCTAAGCGTCGCCTTTCGATGCGTGGGCTCGCGCCTTGGAGGCCCTGATGCGCACAACTTCTCTGGCGACGATCGCTAGCTGCCGAAATACGGCTGCACGCGCTTTCTCCCAAACGACACCGCTAGTGTACTGCGACGCGCACCCTGCACGGTCTATCACTGCATCGTCTTCGCTTGGGTCTACCAGGAGGGGGTTCAGTTCTAACACCTCCACCTTGTCTGGCGCCCGTTCACTTCCGAATTCTGTCTGTAGCATTTCGAGCAGAGCGCCCGCAGGCAAGGTGCCGCCTTGCCCCGGCCATACGTACACGAGCAACACGACCCGATTTCTGAGGGAGCCGCCATGAGTCGGAAGCGCGACGAGCACCGCGGCCCGCACCGTCCCAGGGAAACTCCGAAGGAGGAGTTTCTCCATATGTCGCTCTGGAAGGACGCGACCGCAGCGATGACTGCCGAGGTTCGTCACCCACGTATCACTGCCATCAGCGTGCGAGACTACAGGTTGACCGAGCGCTGCCACCTGCAAGCCCGCGCGCACGCCTGGTTCACCGACCCACTTGGCGTTGAAGCTCAATAGCGCGACGTCGGCCAGCGCCGGCATCGTCGTTCCATTCGGCTCTACCCGCTCGCAAGGAAGTCCGGGAGAAACCCAACTCCCGGCTGCAATCGGGTTGGGGCACCGCGGAGAGAACAAGATGCTTCCACCGGCAGCCGAGTTGCCCCAGCAGTTTATTCCGGGTACTTTTGCCCGCGCCATCAGGGATCCGAAACGCCCCCAAGCCCTGGTGTCCGTGTCTTCGACGAGGTCCCGAAACCACAGCGTCAATGCCGCACTCGGTGGAATGTCCGGGAGGTCGAGCAGCAACGTCCGAAGTGCAGGCGTAACGCCGAGAATGTTCACCTGACCTCCCAACACGATCTTGCCGTCTCCAAGTTCAGACGCGCCCACTTCGACGTAGTGCGCGCCCGTTGCCAAACACGCAAGGACGAGCATTGTACCGTACTGCAACCCGTTGAAACCGGGTGCAGCGAGAGATAAGCCTGGCTTGAGTCCCAAGACTAGCTGCCCATCTCTGAGCGCGCCGAAGTAAAGTTGCTCCGCCGTGAGCGCCGACGGCGCCTCTGCGCCAAGGCAAACCTCTGAGAAGAATCGGGCCGCGACCTCATCCGCCTGATAGCGGTAAGGTTCGTCCGTCGACGTGAGCGGTTGCCAGGAGGGCACTTCCCACGGCAACAGTTCCACGTCCTTGCGCTTCTGAAGCCAGGGTTTCGCCCGTGCGCCACAGACGACAAGGAGACGAATTCCTGCCTCGGGCTCTTCCTCAGCTTCGTCCACAACCACCTGCAGCAGGGCGTCAACCGCGTTGAGCACGAACTCGCGTCCTTCTGGAGGCACCCAACAGACCACCGCCCCACACCACCAGGCCGCCAGTAGACACGTCACGTAAGTGGGAGTGAGACCAACGCAAATACACACCGTCGTGCCGGGCTTGACGCCCTGACTCTTCCAGGCCTGGGCTAGCTTGCGAGCGTCGGCAGTGAGAGTCGTGTAGGACTGCGGGTGGAAGCCCGCCGCCGGGCTGTAGTCGCTAAAGCAGGGTCGCTGCCCAGTCGCGTGTCGCGCAGCAAACTCGTGAAACAGCGTGTACCATTCGAACACCGCACTCCTCGGGGCACCCGACGCTTGGTCAACAAGCTCCGGCGCCGACTGCTTCCAGAACGCAACCGGGTCTAGGTGAGCTGCGCTCAACCAGGCGGGGAGCGTCGGCTCTCGTCCCGCTGGGCACGCGAGCTCTAGGTGCCGCATAGCGACGGTCAGGGTCGCCTCCGCTTCGTCGGGTGGATGGTCTCGATCCCGTTGAGTCCGAGCCGAACTTCCAGACGGCGGACGTCTCGCCCGAGAAGTAGATATCTCCATCTTTCACCGGGACGAAAGAACAAGAAGTACACGGCCAGCTCCCCAGTGGCGGGGTAGCTAACGACGTGGTCAGCACTCTGCCCTGGGGCGATAGCCTGCCATAGCCGCGTGCGGGGATCGGATGGCATCGAAAGGCTTGCCACCAAATCCTGATAGCTCTCCCTGGGGAAGTCCACTGCAGTGGTCTCCCGTACCAACACCTGCACCGCCCCTCCACCATTGGTCGCCTCGCTCGTCTTGACCCGAAGATGAAGCTCACAGGGCGCCTCACAGTCGCTTGGAGGTGCCTTGGGCTGAGCGCCCGGAGATGACGGCGGGTTAGGCTCTCCGAACAGGAAGCCACAGCCAAGCAGCATCTGCCCCACACTGAGCAAGATGCTAACGGAGGAAGCTGACCGACCAAAGCGGCTCAACGCCACTTGAAGACTCCGGAGAAGAGCCCGTCGCACGCCGTAACACCCCCGCAAATGTCGTAGCTGACCTGCAGATCCGCTGCTAGCGCAGGGTCATTGGTCTGCAGGGTCCACGTGTGCCTCGCCCCCTCCATCGGCGCTCCCTTGGCCAGCAGACGCAAGAATGACCAAGGAGACTTGTCGGTCTCGAACGTCGCGGGCGGGACACTCTTCGGGGCGCCCACTACCTCGACGCTCAGCGCGGAGACGTAGGCTTCATTCCACGGCACCTCAAGCATCACTGAATCCGGCCGCGTGTTGAAGTACTTTAGGTCGGTGCCGTTGGCAGAAATCACGGCGCCGGCGGGGCTAAGCGCCTGAGCAACAAAGGGACGGGGCTCAACCTCGAAAACCAGTTTTCTCGCTCCGCCCTTCTCGTCAAAGAGGGCCTGCTGAATGCGCGTTAGGTCCCGCAACATAGCTTGAGCATTCTTCGGCAGCGACGGGCACGGTGCCTCGGTGCACGCTGCGATGGTTTGAAAGATCGGTTGGATCTCGTTCACTAGCCGCCCATCAAGCGGGTGCAGCCACTCACTCACCTTCAGGACCTCAGCGTCGTGCTCTGCCTTTCGGGCGAAGGGAAACTGACCAAGGACCTCAGCTGCCAAGCGCTGCTCAAACGGCTTCCACCAGACCGCTAGCTTGCGGTCCAGATCTCTGACACCTGCACTATGCGCGGTCAAGAACGGCTCGATGAGGGGACGCTGCAGCGACCGCGTCAACAGCGCTTCTTCGGCCCATTTGCGAAACTTGCCACGCACCGACCGATCGGGATCAAGTAAGCCACCCCAAGCCACGAACCCGTAGGGCGAGAGCCCGGCCGCAAAACTATCGAGAGAGGCCGCTGGGTCCGGCGGTCCTTCCTTGGCGGGAGGACGGGGCAGGGGGTCAGCCTGGACGTCGTTCGCCAACTCCTGCAGTAGGGTGGCATAGCCTGCTATCGCTTTCTGCTCCGCGGCTGAGGCGAGCGTATCTAGGCCCTCAACAGCAAGGTGTAGGTCATCTCCGAACGGGAATGCTTCGTCAACAGGAAGGTTAACCTCGCCCGCCGTCCGCTGCACCAGTGCAATGAGCGGCGACGAAGGCTGCGCCAGAGCTCTAAGCGTGCGCCCTAACTGTTCCTCTGGAAGGGCTCTCAAGTGGAACGAGTCGTACACGTCACGCCACGTCAAACTGTATGCACCGAGATAGTCCGTGAGGCGTTTCCGGACGAACTCCATGACCAGCTGTTGAGCATCGCCCTGCGGTTCGTCGCATAGTGAGCCTCGTTGAGCCTCCGCCAGCTCCATCAACGGACCCTGAATCGCACTCTTGAACCCGTCCACGGTGTAACGCCAGGGAACGCGATTGTTCATGCTGACCCCCGACGGCCAAGACCCGGCCCCGATCCACTCGACGCTCCTGTTGTATTCGTGGGGCGTGAAGAACAGCACTTCCGGCGTGTGATGCAAGTCCTCCTGGGCGCGAACCGTACTTACGAGCTTTCCCTCAAGCCTCTCCAGAGCCCTGAGCTGCAGCACTTTCCTGAGTCTGAGTCGGTCAATAACAAAGGTCCGGCTCGCGGTGGACAGGCGAAGCTTGTAGCGCTTAGCTTTGAGTTCACCGAGGTTAGCATCGAGACGGCCTTTGAACGCGCGAAGCGCGCTCTCTCCGCCGGGGCTGAACCGCGTCGCGCTGTCTTCGTAGGGGAGCATATCCCA